>NZ_JBSQAZ010000002.1:0-88695 GCF_053851615.1 Mycoplasma sp. 1890 | reverse complement strand
ACCTATAACATTTTACTATATATGTTAGGTGGCTCATTTTTGTTGCAATTTAACGTATTTTTACTCATTAATATTTTTTCATTTTCACTCAACAACTTCTGGCATATCGTAGCCAAATTCATGAATATATTCATTATGTTCTTGTATTTTTTTGTTCATTAAATCGATAAAATTTTGTTCCTTAGAACCATATAATTTCTCTATTGCATCTTTAGCAATGTGGTATCTATCCATTTCGCTTAATTGTCTGATATCAAAACTAGTTGTTATATCACCATTTTCACGATAACCATGAATAATTAAATTGTGATTTGTTCGATCAAAGAAAATATCTCTTATTAAACCTTCGAATCCATGGAAAGAAAACACAACTAGTTTATCTCTTGTAAATACCTTATCAAATTCCTCGTCACTAATTCCACGTGGATCGATCTTAGGATTTCTTAATTTTAATAAATCAACAACATTAATATACTTGATTTTAAGCTTAGGAAAATGACTATGAACAATAGAAATTGCTGCTAGTGTTTCTAGGTTCGGTTCAACACCAGAGGATGCAAAGACAATATCAGGCGTTTCTGTTTCCTTAACATTTGAAGCTCAATCAATAACCTTATAGCCTTTTTCAACAAGTTCTTTTGCTTCATCGATATTGAAAAATTGTTCTCGCGGTTGCTTAGAAGCAACAATTAGATTAATAACATTTCTTTCAGTTAATGATTTTTCCATAACAGCCAAAAGTGTATTAGAATCTGCAGGCAAATATTCTCTTATTAATTCAGGGCGTTTGTCGGCAAGATGGCCTAAAAGGCCAGGATCTTGGTGCGTATAACCATTATGATCTTGTTGAAATGCTGTTGAAGTTGCAATAATATTTAGAGATGGATAATCATTTCTTCATTTCAATTCTAAAGACTTCTTTAATCACTTCATATGCTGAGTTAACATTGAATCGATAACCCGTAAAAATGATTCATATGAAGCAAAAAAACCATGGCGTCCAGTCAAAACATAACCTTCTAAAAAGCCTTCAGCCTGGTGTTCACTTAATTGTGAATCAATAATTCTACCAACAGGACCAACAAATTCATC
The DNA here is from genome assembly GCF_053851615.1 of Mycoplasma sp. 1890. Classification (NCBI taxonomy): domain Bacteria; kingdom Bacillati; phylum Mycoplasmatota; class Mollicutes; order Mycoplasmatales; family Mycoplasmataceae; genus Mycoplasma; species Mycoplasma sp. 1890. The sequence goes on along the minus strand of NZ_JBSQAZ010000002.1, from coordinate 87,603 downwards.
ATATTTGTCTGAATATTCCTCTAATCATTGACGCTTAGTAACTCTAAAAAGTTCAAATAATCTATTTGATTTTGTTTCATCAGGACCAAAGACCCTAAAATTATCAGGATTTTTTGTTACAACATCAGCCATATATTTTCCCAGCTCAACCATATCCTGCCCTTTATTTTTACCAGGATATTCAACATTAGTAGCAAATTTTTCTCATGGAGATAAATCTAGATAGCGTGAATTGATTCCTCCGTTTGTTATTGGATTTGTTGCCATTTTTTGTTTACCTTTTGGAGCCAGGTTTTTAATTTCAGCTAGAATAGTTCCGTTTTCATCAAAAAGTTCTTCAGGTTTATATGATTTTAGTCACTTTTCTAACTCTTTAATGTGAGTAACATTAAAAGCACTAACAGGCAATGGCACTTGATGTGCTCTAAAACTGCCTTCAATTGCTTGTCCATCTCAATCTTTTGGACATGTCCAACCTTTCGGAGTTCTAACAACTAGCATAGGCCATAATGGTCTTGTTGCACTATTCGGCCCGACTAATTCTGCCTTAGCCTTAATATTTAGAATATCTTCAATAGCTTGATCCATGATTTCAGCCATTTCTTGATGAATTTCAACACTAGTTTTATTACCACTTCATTCAAAGAAATATGGCTTTCAACCTAAACCTAAAAAATATTGTTCAATTTCCTTTTTTGGTTTTCTTGCTAAAAGAGTTGGATTAGAAATTTTTCCACCATTTAGATGAACGATAGGAAGAACAACACCATCATTCACTGGATTAATAAACGAATTTGAAAATCATCCAGCACAAAGGGGCCCAGTTTCAGCCTCACCATCGCCTATAACCGCAGCCGCAATCACACCAGGATTATCCAATATTGCTCCTGTTGCATGCGATAATGAATAGCCTAACTCTCCACCTTCATGAATTGATCCAGGTGTTTCAGGAGCGGCGTGACTTGCTGTTCCACCAGGAAATGAAAAACGCTTGCACATTCGTTGTATCCCTTTTTCATCCTGTGAAATTTGGGGATAAATTTCTGAATAAGAACCATCCAAATATGAGTTAGATATCATGACTTGGCCGCCATGTCCAGGACCCTCTATATAAAACATATTTAAATCATATTTATTAATAACACGGTTTAAATGGGTATAAATAAAATTTTGTCCAGGAATTGTTCCTCAGTGACCAATAGGATATAATTTAATATCATCTTTTGTTAATTCTTTTTTTAATAATGGATTGTTTCTTAAATAGATTTGAGCAACACTTAAATAATTAGCTGCTCTAAATCACTTATCCATTAATTCAAAATATTCTTTTTTATCAAAATTACTATTCATATTCCTCCATAATATATTTTTGCAAAAAATATAGTAATAATATTTTACATCAATTTATTAAGAAGTAAAGGGGTTAATAGCTAATCATACATAAAAACAAAAAATGCCCTACAATAAACATAGTTATTTTTTTAAAAACACATTTTATTGTCAATTTCTCCAAAAGCGTATGTCGAGTTTCTTGATTTAATGACAACTGTAATCTTTTTTGTTATATCAATTTATTATAATTTTCTACAATAGTTTTTAGTTATAAAAAGCCATTTTTTTAACATATGTTTAATAACTAAATCTAGACCATTTACTGAAAATAAATTTTAATTGAGAATTTTATTTGTTTTGTGATGAATTACAACTGATAAATAAATATAATTTAATATTTTGATGTTTCAATATATGAAACTACAATGTTTGGCGTATCTCTATTACAATTTCTTTTTTTACATAATCAATAAACAAAGAACTCAAGCCTCTTATTTCTTCTTTTTTTTCTTTTAACTATTTCCTATTAGCAACTAATTAAAAAAATCCAAGCACAAATGTGACTGGATTTTTTATCTATGTTCAACAAAAGCAAGTAATTTTATAATCCTAATTCCTCATCAGTTGGAATATCTAGATTTGAACCAACATAAGCAAAAATTTCGGGACTTTGTTTTAAATATTTACCATCTAAAATTCTTTGAACAGATTTTATCGTATCTTCCAACGAAACATAAACACCGGGAGATTTTGTAAAGTGTTCAGTCATAAAGAAGTTTTGAGTAAAGAAATTTTCCAATTGAAGAGCCTTTTTAACTGTATTCTTACTTTGTTCATCTAATTCATCAAATCCTAGAATCAAAATAACATCTTCAAGGTCTTTATATGCTTTTAAAATTCTTTTTGTTTCTATGATAGCGTCAAAGTGTGCTTTACCAATAATTTTTTCATCAACAGAGTGTGATGAAGAAGCTAGAGGGTCAAAAGCAGGGAAAATATTTTTTGAGGTTTGATTACGCGATAAAACAAGATTACCATCAAGGTGGTTAAATACTGCAACGGCTGATGGATCACTTAAATCATCCATTGGCAAGAAAATAGTTTGGAATGATGTTATTGACCCATTTTTGTTTCTAAATAATCTATTTTCAACATTAGCAACATCTGATTCTAATGTAGATTGATAACCACCTACAGAAGGTTTTTTACCCAATGAAGCAGAAACCTCATTTTCAGCCTGAATAAAACGATAAATATTATCAATAAATAATAAGACATCATCTTTTTCATAATCTCTTAAATATTCGGCAGCTGTAATACCAATTGGTACAATCGACATTCTAGCTCCTGGTGATTCATTCATTTTTGAAATATACATTACTGAATTCTTCATTAAATTTGATGATTCTAACTCGTCAAATAATTCAATAGCTTCACGTGATCTTTCTCCGGAACCAATAAAAATATTTGAAGTCTTTGTTGATTTTTTATTAACATTAAAAATAATTTCCTTCATTAAAACAGTTTTACCAACACCGGCGCCACCAAATATACCCAATTTATATCCTTTAATAATTGGCATAAAAAAGTCAATTGCCTTAATTCCTGTTTCAACTATTTCTAGATTACTCTCTAGATAGCGATCGTTGTTAATAATTGAATTCATTTCAATATATATAGGTTTTGTTCCACGTTTTTCAAGTAACGGTTTTCCCTCAAATGAATAGATATTATTTTTGGAACCTGAACCAACTGGAACCATAAAACTTTGTTTGGTATTAATAATTTCATCATTGATGTTAATTTCTTTTGAAGAATAGATAATAATAGCTCTAATTGTTTCCTCATCAATAATTCTTTTTACCAATAAATAAGTTTTGCCGTCATTCGTTGTTAGTAATTGATTAACTAATGGCAACTCTTTTTTATTAAATTTAACTTCAATAATGTCAGATCATAATTTAACTATTTTTCCCATTATTTATCTCCTAACTTTTTAGCAACTAATTCTAAATATTCCTTACTAAATTCAACAAACTCATGTTCATATTCAACATCTCATCCTAAATTTAAATAATCTGAATATTGTTTTAAAGCATATGCAAAAAAGTTTTTCATAATCTTATCATCATAATCTGTACTTGTTTGCATAGTATTATAAGCATTTTTAGCTTCCTGATTTGTTTCAATTAAAAGATCGATAAATCTTAGCGCTTTTTCTTCATCCTTAATTCCATGTAATATAGTTCATGAAATTAGTTTAGACATCAATAAAACAAATTTATTCGAATATAATGTATATCCTTTTTGGATAAACATCTTATCAATCATTTTTCCTTTGTACAATAATGTTGCGGTTTCTTTATTCAATTCATAATCAAGAGCAGCAAGCTTTAAATGTCTCTTATATTGTTTAAAGATTTTACCTACTTCTGAAGCTACTTTTGACATAATTCTATTTTGTACTGATGAACCAGTTCTTGAAACTGATAAATTAATATTGATAGCCGGTAAAACACCTTGAGAAAATAAGTCAGCGCTAGTTACAATTTGACCATCAGTAATTGATATAACATTAGAAGAAATTAATGAAGTTATATCGCCATCAATAGTTTGTAAAATTGGCAAAGCAGTAATTGTTTTTCTATTTTTAAATGAACCAGCACGTTCTAATAATTGTGAATGAGCAAAAAATATGTCGCCGGGCATTGCTTCCTTACCAACAGGCTTATCAGTTAATAAAGCAATTTCTCGAATAATATTAGCATGCTTTGTTAAGTCATCAAATATAATAACAACATCATCAGTTAATGAAATGTTTTCAGCATGTGCCATACCTACATACGGAGCTAGATATTGCTCGTATGCACTAGTAGCAGGCGCATCAACAATAATAGTATTTTTTAAAGCATCATGTTCTTTTAAGGTATTATAAATTTTAGATATGCTTTCTCTTTTTTGTCCAATTGCAACATAAACACACTTGGTATTGGTTTTTGCTTGATTTAAGATAACATTAATTGCTATGTGAGTTTTTCCGGTTTGTCTATCCCCAATAATTAATTCACGTTGTCCTTTTCCGATAGGAATTAATAAATCTATTGATGTGAATCCTGTATATAGTTGCTCATTTAATGTTTGAACACTCATTAATTGATGAGCAAGTTTAAATGTGGCACTTTCAGGATCATTTTTTTGTTTTTCAACAGCAAGCTTTTTAGGTAAAACAACATCGCCAAAAATATCGACTACATTTCCAAAATGTTGTTTTGAAGTAAATACATCACGCTTTTGGGTAGCGATTATTGTATCATTAATTTTTAACTCTTTATTTTCATTATTAGCTAATAAAAACGCGTGATCATTTGTAGCACTAATAAGAATTAATTTAATATTTGTATCTCTTTCGCAAACAAATTGTTGTCCTTGTTCATAAGGAAATTGTCCTGATACTTCAACAATATAACCAAAAATAGAAATTATCTTGGGATTTTTATTTGGTTTAGCATTACTATTTTCCATTTTCTTCTCCTTTATTATTCATAAAATAACTTTTTTTAATATATAACTTCAAAATTCCTGCTATGTCTGAGAAATATAAAATAATGTTAGGCAAGAATTCAACATAATATCCATCTTTTATTAGGTCCTTAAGAATCTCATTATATAATTTTTCGAAGTCATTATTTCATTCAAATTCTTCATTATTCACATAAATTAATGGAACTTTTTTATAAATGCTAAATATAGCGTTTTCTTCGAAGTTAACAATAAAATTGGCAAATTTTATAGGTAGATAATCCATAAGTGATTTCTTAATTCTCTCTAGAAAGTCAATTACACGGGAATCCTTTGTATTAAAATTACCTTTAAATAAAATAGTTGAAATAAGTTTATTAAAATCAATTAATTTAATTTCATTTTGATTTTTTTGATCTTCAAACCAGAACAAAATTCTATCTTTATTTCCATCTATTAATATAGATTTTTTTTCAGGCATTTTTCTCCTTAAAATAAGTTAAATAATAAAACAACATTATTATAACCATAATTTCCTAATAATTTAGGAATTGATAATAAAAAAATAATAGCAAAGCCATTATTTTTCTACAATAGGATATACTGAAGCAAATTTTCTATTAATTCTATTTTCGAATTTTACAATACCATCTATTAAAGCAAATAATGTATCATCTTTTCCTTTGCCTACGTTATTGCCAGGAAAGATTTTTGTTCCTCTTTGTCTATAAATAATGCTTCCGGCTGTTACAAATTGTCCATCAGTAGCCTTAACTCCTAATCTTCTACCAGCCGAGTCTCTACTATTCGAGGTTGTTCCACCAGATTTCGTATGTGCCATGTCTTATTTCTCCTTAATTTCTGCAATTTGAACTTTTGTATAAGGTTGACGGTGACCTAATTTACGTTTATGAGTTGATTTAGCATTGTGTCTATAAACAACAATTTTCTTTGCTTTCCCTTGTTTTTCAATGATACCTAAAACAGAAGCAGCTTCTAAATATGGAGTTCCAATTTTATTTTCGACTGCTAAAACTTTATCAAAAACAACCTTGTCCCCTGCATTTCCATCGATTTTTTCGATATAAATAGAATCGCCTTTTTTAACGATTAATTGTTTACCACCTGTTTCGATAATTGCAAACATTTAAAATCTCCTTATATTTTGTCACATCTTTGAGGTACTTTTAAAAAGTTTAAAAACCTGTTTAGAATGGTTACTCTATAAGTAACTTGATTATTTTACCACAAATTTGCGTATATTTCGGCAAAATAAAAAAACAAGGAAATTATTCCTTGTCCTTATTCTAATTAATTATTCGTAATCTATTTTATTATCATCAAATTCTTCTGATTCATTATCATCAGTCTCAAAATCTTCATTGTCATAAAAATCATCAGCAAAGTCATTAACAAAGCCTTTATCGCTAAGACCTTCTTCATCATATTCTTGTGTCAAAGTATCTAAATCAATCATATTTTCATCGCCTAATTCAATATCGTCTTGTTCTTCATTTTCATCAAAATTTGTAAAGTATTTAATCGATGGTTTAATATCGTATTTAGAATGTTCTTCAAATGAATATAGTGCAGTTCCTGAAGGGATTTTCTTTCCAACAATAATATTTTCTTTTAGACCACTTAAATTATCTGTTCTAGAAGAAATGGCAGCATTAACAAGAATTTTCGAAGTTTCTTGATATGAAGCGGCAGCCAAAAACGAATCAGACAACAGTGGAACTTGTTTAGCACCTTTAATAACAACACTTCCATATGCTGGAATTTTGTTTTGAGATAATAATAACGAATTTTCTTCTTGGTAATCAAAGATATCAACAATAGCACCAGCAAAGAATTTTGAATCTCCGGGATCACTAATAACAATTTTAGACATCATTTGTCTAATAATAATTTCAATATATTTATCACTAATAGCAATACCTTGAATACGATAAATTCTTTGAATTTCTTTTAGTAAGTAATTTTGGACTGTTCTAACATCAGTTAGTGCTAATAACTCTTTTAGAATAATTGGGCCTTCTGAAAGCTTTTGGCCGACTTTAACATCATCACCAATAGAAACTCTTAATTTCTTATTAGTATTAACTAAAATAGATCTAGTTTCAATTTGATTTTTATTATTCAGAATTTTGATATAAACAACATAATCGTTATCAGATTTTTCAAGTTTTTCAATATCAACTACAATACCTTGATATGGCGAAATTGTTGCTGGTCTACCTCATGGTTGTTCATGAGCATCAATTAATTCAATTAATCTAGTAAAACCACCAGTAATATCTTCAACACCAGCAACCCCACCAGTATGGAATGTACGCATAGTTAGCTGTGTACCAGGTTCACCAATTGATTGAGCAGCTATGATACCTACTGCTTCACCAATATTAACAACACGGTTTGTTGCTAAGTCTTTACCAAAACACATTTTACATACACCATTACGAGTATTACATCCAAGGATCGATCTAATTTCAACTTCTTCAATACCAGCATCAATAATTTTTTGTGCTATCTTATTAGTAATTAGGATGTTTCGACCACAAATCAAATTACCTTCTTTATCATAAATTGGCTTATTTGAAAATCGACCAATTATTCTTTCTTTTAGAGATACAATAATTTGTTTTGTTTTAGTATCAATGATATTTCTAGCTAAAAATCCATATTCCGAACCACAATTTTCTTCTCTAACCACAATATTTTGAGCAACATCAACCAATCTTCTTGTTAAATAACCTGATTTAGCAGTATTAAGTGCAGTATCAGTAAGACCTTTTCTAGCACCATGGGTTGACGAATAGAATTCAAATGCGGTTAGGCCCTCGATAAATGATGACTTAACGGGAACTTCAACGGTCGAACGAACAACCCTATCATTTTTAGCATCAGCTTTAGTGGTTTTTGTATTGTTAGCCATCAATCCACGCATACCGGCTAATTGAACATAGTTCGAAATGTTTCCACGAGCACCTGAGTTAATCATAGTGATAACTGGGTTTTGCGGATTTTCTTTAATGATTGTTTGCAATTCTTGTTGGATTTTATCTTTGATTTCAGCTCATTTTTTAATAGTTAACGAGTATCTATCATCATCAGTTATATAACCTAATTTGTAGTAGTTTTTTAATTTAGCAATATATTCATCACCTTCAGCGATATATTCTTTCTTCTTTTCAGTTTCTAAAATATCCGAGAAGGAAATAGAAATACCTGAAGTAGTTGAATAATCAAAGCCAAGTTGTTTAATATCATCAAGAATAGAAGCAACAATATTTGTATATTTAAATCAAACCTTGTCTAACAATTTAGCTTTCTCTTTAGCACTTAATGGAATATGAATTTGTCCGCGGTATCTCTCTTCATTTTCTAAATTTAATTTTTGTTTTTCTTCTAAAACAAATTCAGTCAATAAATCTGCATGTTCTCTTTCAAGATTTTGGCCCTTATAGGTTTTTAATTTTAGAAATTCTAAAACAATATCTGAATCTTGCAAATCATTAATTTTATCAATAACGCTAGCAACTTCCGCTATGCTTATCGTTGCAACATAGTTATCAAACATGTAACGAATAATCTTGGCAATATTCTTTTTATTAAAGGCATCTAGCAATGGCAAGGTCTTAATATATTCAGGAATATTTATACCAGCTTTAACTACATATGTTTTATTAAACTCATTCTTATATTCCTCTAAATTAATTGCCTTTATTACTTTATTATCAAAGATAAAAGGAAAATCTTTTGGAAACACATTGTTAAAAATAAATTTACCAACTGTTGAAATAACATAAAGTTGTTGATTAATTGTATTTTTATTAAATATTTTGGAGTTCTTTACCTCTTCAGCAGGTAATGCTACCCTTGCATGTAAAGAAACTTTTTTAGCTTCAAGGTTCCTTATCATGTGATCATAATTGTCAAAGACTCTTCCTTCGCCCTTAGCATCTTTTTGTTCAATTGTTAAATAATATAAACCCAAAATCATATCTTGTGAAGGATTAATAATAGGTTCTCCATCCTTAGGGCCTAGAATATTTTTATTGGCAAGCATCAATTCACGACTTTCCAATAATGATTGTTCCGAAATAGGCACATGAACAGCCATTTGGTCACCATCAAAATCGGCATTAAAAGGGGTACATACTAAAGGGTGTAATCTTATAGCCTTTCCTCTAACTAAAACCGGTTCAAATGCTTGAATAGACAAACGGTGAAGCGTAGGAGCACGGTTAAGAAGTACTAATTTTCCTTTAATTGCTTCAGCAACATGAGGTCAAATAATTGGATTTTGATCTTCAATTATTTTCTTAGCATTTTTAACAGTTGTTGCAACCTGTTGATCAATTAAACGAGCAATAATTCATGGCTCAAATAATTTTGCAGCCATCTCTCTTGGAATACCGCATTGATGCATCTTTAAATTTGGTCCAACAACAATAACAGAACGGCCAGAATAGTCTACACGTTTTCCAAGCAAATTCTGTCTAAAACGTCCTTTTTTACCTGTTAGTGCATCTGAAATAGATTTAAATGGACGATTGTCCTTTGATAAAACAGGGTTAGGGGTTCTTCTTTGATTATCAATTAAAGCATCAACGGCTTCTTGAACCATACGTAATTCGTTTTGCGTTACGAGTTCAGGAGCATCTTTTTCTTGTCATTCTTGTAAACGATTATTTCTAATAATAACTCTACGATATAGCTCATTTATATCACTTGTTGAGTGTCTACCACCATCCAATTGAATTAATGGTCTAAGATCAGCCGGAATAACTGGTAAATTGTAAATTAGCATATTTGTTGGCGATTGTTTTGATTCAATAAACGCGTTAATAACTTGCAATCTCTTATATAATTTTTCCCTATTTTGTTTAGTAGTAGTTGCAAACTTTTCGGGATTTTTAGATTCTTGTAAATTGAGCTGATTAATTTGCTCTGTTACATAAGCTTTTTCAGCGACTAGATCTAAATTCTTCAATAGATACTCAATAGCTCTTGCCCCAGTCATAATTTTTGCATCTGAGTAATGTTGGATGATATCATTTAATTCATAAAAGTCAATTCCATATTCTTGACCAATTTTTGAAGTAGCTTTTTCAACCAATTGCTCAATTGTTTCTGAAATTTCATCATAAGCTTCTTTATGATCTGGATTTTTTGGATCAAAACGTGTTAATAATTCATCCAATGCTTCTTTATATATAACAGCAGCATCATTGATTTCGATTATTAAGTTTTTAGGTAATGATTTAAGTCCACCATCTTCTACAACAATATGATTTTTATAATAAATAAGATTTTCAAGTTCCTCTCTTCTAACTGTTTCAGATGAATTTTGACTCGAAATTCTTAAACCTAATAATTTATAAATAATTGAATGGTCAACCTTAAAAAACCAAAAATGAACAACAGGGCTATTTAACTTAATATGCCCCATATGATTTCTACGTGCTATTTTAGGCAAGATTTGAACATTTTCTTTACGACACAAATCAGTTCTTGTACAATATGAACCTTCATTTATTTTCTTATATTTATAACCACAAGTAGGACAACGATAATCTATCATTGGTCCAAAAATAATTTCATCAAACAAACCACCACGTTCAGGTTTATATGATTTATAGTTAATAGTTTCTGGTTTTGTAACTTCCCCATGCGATCAAGATTCAACATCCTCAGGAGTAGCTAATGATAAAGAAATTTTTCTAATTTTTGATTCATCTAATAAATCGAATTTTGCATTGTTTTTCATTATTCTGCTCCCCCATCTCAATCTTGTTGATATTTAGTATCAATTCTTTCATATTCAAGCTCATTTTCTTCTCGTGAATCATCATGAGTTTCAAGTTTGATGCACAAACCTCTTAGTTCATATGCCAAAACATTAAACGACTCAGGCATACCTGGCTTTGGCAACTTTGTTTTTCTTGCAAGCGAGTTATAAAGCTGATTACGTCCATTAATATTATCTGACTTATATGTTAATAGTTCTTGTAATAAATTTGCTGCACCATATGATTCGATGGCTCATGTTTCCATTTCCCCAAATCTTTGCCCACCATTTTGCGACTTACCACCAAGCGGTTGTTGCGTAATTAATGAATATGGTCCAACTGAACGAGCATGCATTTTATCATCAACCATATGATATAGTTTTAAATAGTACATTATCCCAACCGATATTGGTTGATCAAATGGTTCACCAGTGCGACCATCATACACAACAGATTTACCTGATGGATTAATTTTTGCTTCTTCAAGAATTTCTTTAATTTGATTATGAGTAATTCCATCAAATGTTGGAGTAACAAATTTTGTATTTAATTTTTGCGCAGCTAAGCCAAGGTGCAATTCTAGAACTTGTCCAATATTCATCCGTGATGGAACACCTTGAGGGTTAAGAACAATATCCAGTGGAGTACCATCTTCTAAATAAGGCATTTCCTCAACTGGTAAAACAACGGAAACAACGCCTTTATTACCATGACGACCTGCCATCTTGTCCCCAACTTTAATTTTTCTCTTTTGGGCAATTGAGACTTTAACAATCTTTTCAATACCATCTTCTAGAACATCGCCAAATTCACGACTTAAAACATCAACAGCAACAACTGTACCATTATGACCATGTTTAACTTTTAGTGATGTATCCTTTTTTGAAGCAGTCTTTTGTCCAAAGATAGCTCCCATCAGTTTTTCCTCAGGAGTTGGGTTTTCTTCACCTTTTGGCGATGTTCTACCAACCAAAATATCACCTGCAGAAACTTCAGAACCAACTCTAACGATACCATTATCATCTAAGAAACGCTTTGAGTGGTTTGAAACATTAGGAATATCAGTTGTTAAAATATCTTCACCGGCTTTTGAATGTCTAAATTGAATAGTTTGTTCTTCAATGTGAATCGAAGTATAGACATCATCCTTAACTAGTCTTTCTGATAAAACAACAGCATCCTCATAATTAAAACCATGTCATGTTGTGAAACCGACCAAAACATTCTTGCCTAATGCCATTTCACCATTTTTCATTGATGGACCATCAACCAGTAAATCTCCAGTTTTAACACTTTGACCTACCTTAACTAATGGAACCTGATGAATTAAAGTACCTTGATTAGATCTCTCGAAAGTTCTTAAATGGTATTCATCTCTCTTATTACTTTCATCTCTCTTAATGATGATAACGTTAGCATCGACATAAGATACCACACCATCATATTTAGCAATAATGTTTGTTGAGGAATATTTAGCAATATCAGCTTCAACACCAGTTGCAACTAATGGAGCTTCAGGGAATAATACAGGTACAGCTTGACGTTGCATATTAGAACCCATTAATGCCCGGTTAGCGTCATCGTTTTCTAAAAAAGGAATAGCAGAAGCAGCAATCGAGGTCATTTGACGGTTTGAAACCCCAACAAAATTAACTTCATTAGCTGGGACTTCAAGATATTCATTATCACGACGAACCATTACCATTTTATCAACAATTATATCATTTTCAATATTGACGGTTGATTGCGCAAATGTATACCCAGCTTCTTCGATGGCTGTTAAATAGTGCGGACTTGAAAAATCTACCTTTTTGTTTTCAACCTTAAAATATGGCGATTTAATAAATCCGTATTTATCAATGTCTGCGAATGATGCAAGATTAAGAATAAGTCCAATATTCGGCCCTTCAGGAGTTTCGATTGGGCAAATTCTTCCATAATGGGTAGGGTGAACATCACGAACCTCAAATTGGGCGGTATCACGGTTTAGACCTCTTGGCCCCAGCGAGGTAATACGACGTTTGTTCGAAATTTCAGCTAACGGATTACATTGGTCCATAAATTGCGAAAGTTTTGATGTATTGAAAAATGATTTAAACTGGTTAAATATTGGTTTATTATTTGTCACATTCTTTGGCGTAATCTTTGATGTTTCCTTGGTTGAAATTCTTTCACGAGTATTTTTTTCTAATTTAATTAGACCGATTCTAAATTGATTTTGCAAAAGCTCACCAATAGTAACAATTCTTTTATTTACTAATGAGTCAGGATCGTCATCAACACCAATATTAAACAATAAATTAAAATAGTATGATATTGTTGCAATTAAATCAGGAATTAGTAAAAAGTTTTCAGTTGAATTAGGATCATTACCTAGCACTTGAACTTTATTAATGTCATTTATCATGTCATTTTCTGTCGGATAAACTCAAACCCTCGGAACAGATAAACGCAAAGCAAGTTTTTCATTTCCAGGCATATCCAATTGATTACCATATACTGAAGGATCAACATCAGGCAATTTTCACAAAGGAAGAATGCCTAATCTAAATTCCTCTGCAATCTTTCTTGCTATTTCTCAAGTAATTAACAAACCTTTTTCATACTTAACTTCGCCATCCATATTAATGATATGCTCAGCTAAATAGGTGTTTACTAATCTTTCGGCGATATTTAACTTACGGTTCAAAGTAAAACGACCAGTTTCAGTTAAACTGTATCTTTTTTCATTAAAAATAGTTGATGGAATTAAATTACGGGCCGATTCGGCGGTCATTCTATCACCCTTTCTAATTAAGCGATATATTGTTTCCTGGGCATCCCTTGTAATTTCCTCATCAGTATTACCTAATGTTTTATCTTTTCGTAAAGTTTCATTTAATTCTGGAATATCACCAAACATTTTCTTAATACCTTTTTCAGTAAAACCAAGTGCTTTCAAAAAAGTAGATAATAAGAATGATTTATTTTTATCAATATGCACCTTAACGGTGTCCGGGTTAGATGAAGTAGTTTTGTGGTATATTTCAACTCATGAACCGACTTGAGGAATAATTTCAACTTTATTAAACAAGTCATTAGCCTGTTTATTTCTTACATTAACTCCAAAGTAAGCACCGGTTGAACGAATTAATTGAGAGACAATAACCTTTTCTGAACCATTAATGACAAATGAGCCTCCATATGTCATAATAGGAATTTCAGCAAAAACAACTTCAGCAGGTGTAACTTCACCTGTTTCTTCATTAACTTGCTTTAATTTAGCCTTTAACTTACCTTGATATGAAGAACCTTTTTGTTTTGCCTCTTTAATACACTCAAATTCAGTTTTATTAGGATATTCAAAAGTAGCAGAATTTTCAATATACTCAATTCTTACTTTTCCGCGTGATTCAATTGGATATATGTTTCTCAATTCCTCTTCAACACCTTTGGTTAAAAATTGTTCAACAGAGTCTCTTTGCATTTTTAAGAAATCAGGAGTATCGAATTTCTTTTGACTAATTGAATAATCTCTACGTTCGGTAACCGGTCCAAATTTTCTTAAAACATATTCTGGTTTTTTGTTCATATCTAACCTCATTTTTTGTTTAAATTTACTAAAATATACTCAAAGTATTTACAACAGTTTACACATACGCATGTATGCGCATTATTATATTATATAAAAAACACAAAAACGGCTTTTTAAGCCAGTTTTTTATGTTATCTTTATTAGTCTAAAACTACTTCAGCCTTAACTTCAGCTAATTTAGCCTTTAATTCTTCTGCTTCTTCCTTCTTAACATTTTCTTTTAATAAGGCAGGTGCTGACTCAACCAATTTCTTAGCATCCATTAAACCTAAACCTAGTAAATCCTTAACTGCCTTAATAACAGCAAGTTTATTTCCACCGTCTGATTTTAATGTAACATTAAATGTTGTTTTTTCTTCAACAACTTCAGCAGAAGCTGGAGCAGCGGCAGCAACAACAGCACTAGGATCAATTCCAAATTCTTCTTTTAGTCCTTCTACAAGTTCCATAACTTCTTTAATATTCATTTCTTTCAATGCTGAAACGAATTCTTCTTTTGTTAATTTAGCCATATTTTTCTCCTTAAAATTTTATTTTATATTTTGATTATTAGGTTTTACATTTCCTTTTGTTTAACTAACTCGTTTAGACCAATTGCAAGATTTCTAATTGGTGCAAGCAATGAGTTTCCAAGAATCATAAGTGATTCTTCATATGAAGGAAGTTTTGAAATTTCTTCAAGATTTTTTGCATCAACAACTTTGTTTTCATAAATACCAGCAACCAATTGTAAGGCAGGGTATTCTTTTTTGAATTTAGCTAATGCTTTTAGTGTGATTAAGTCATCTTCATTAGCAAAAATAAATATATTTTGGCCAGCAAGATAATCATTTAATGTTTTGTGTTCTGTCGATAATAAGGCTTGTTTAACTAAACGATTTTTATAAACTTTTATTAAAACGCCATACTTAGCCAATTCTCTACGAATTGCTTGCAACGAACTAACATCTAAAGTTTTATACATAGCAACATATAAAGCCTTAGACTGATTTAGGTTTTTAGAAATTTCATCAACAACTAAGACCTTAGCATCCCTTAATGCGCTCATTTCTCCTCCTATTTTAAATTATGTTTTTGCAATATCAATAGTCAAGCATACTCGGTAACTTATTAAGCGTTTGCCGTTACTGTCTTCATATATTGCAAAAGCATTATATCATAGAAAAAATAAAAATTTAATATCATTATCATAATTTTCCATTATTTAATGTGTATTTATAGTATACAATATATTTTGACTCATTTTCTATTTTGATTATTTATATTTTAATAGGAGTCAAAACAAAAGTCAAGCGTTTTTTGGTGTTTGACTCTTCTATTTTTTCAATCTATTTGTGCAAACAAAAAAATTGGAATGGAAACTTTTTTACAAAATACAAGGATTTTATTATGACAGGTAAAAATGCAGCAATTACATCTTTTATAATATATATTTTTGGCGCACTTTTTTTAACAATAGCCTTAGTTATGTTTTTGTTTTTAGCTTTAGTTAACATAAAATCTAATTCTAATGAAGAAATATTTGAAGAAATATTTGTTATTTTACCTTTTTTACCTTTGGGACCAGCGTTGATATTAAATATTATAGGTTTAGTATTTTATTTTATAGCTATGGTTAAAACAGGTTTATCAGCAGCTAGAATATTAATGATAATCGGGTTATTTCTTCCACTTTTAGGATTAATAGGTTTAATTATTGCTATGACTGAACAAACAAATTTTAATAAAGCAAAAATTTATATAAATAATGGAAATTATTGTAGTTTATGTGGACAATTGTTACAAAAAAACAATCAAACAATACAAAATCCGCAAATCAACACTCAATAAGAGGCCACTATTATTAGAGAAGTAATACATGTTAGTGGTAATCATGCAAATCTAGAATAAAACAAAAATTAAAATAAACCTTAATACATAAAGTATTAAGTTAAGGGGAAAAATGGAAAACTCAAATGTGAAAAAATTTCATTTTTTCATTTTTCAGATTTTCTTAAGTTTTTGAGCAAAAAATAAAAAGTGTAAAATTGACCATTATTTTCAAGCAAAACACACTTTTTGTTTTTTTATATACAATTTTTTACAATTTCTAAAATTTCATTATAAGTTTCTTCATTGCTCTTATTAATAGCGGGGTTAATAAATCTGTCTTCAATTATTTTCTCGTTTCTTAACTTAGTTAACTTATTACAGTCTTTTTAAAAAAAAAAAAAAAAATCAATTAACTTAGTATTGGTTATTTTTCAATAAAACCTTGTTGATGATAGAATTCATTAATTTCAAATATTGTAAAATAAAACAATTAATGCAATGAAATTTAGTAAAAAATGCCCTCGAATATGTTTTTCAGTTCGGATAAATATCGGTCAGATTTTTGGTGATTATTTCAATGTTTTAAGGTTTTCTTCAATTTGATATTGTTTGCGATAAACTAAAACAATTTCTTCAAGTTTAAGATCTTTTCTTGATGTTTCATAAACAAAGTAACCATCAAATTTTTCATCTTCTTCGATTTTGCCTAGATCAAGAATAAAACTCATTTTTCAACTCTTTATTTAAAAAAATATCTAACAAAGATGCTTTTATTGCACATCCTCAACACTATACAAATTCAAAAAAGAAATGAGTTTATTATCCCATATGATATTTTACTTACTTATAAGTCTATAGGAAGTCATTTAGGTCAAAATCTAAGTGCCATAAACCTAAGAAAAAACTGCTGGCAAAATAATGCATGAACAACCTAAAGAAATTAATGATTGATTAACTTTGAATGACTATGAAATGGATATAGTCTATAGAAATATAAAATCAAAGAAAGTCATATTAACTTTGATAAATCGCTTAACAAAAAAATCTTATGCAATCATATCAAGACTCAATGCTAGAGCAATAAAAAGAGCTCTCGAAAAATTGGCTGCTAGATTTAACTTTAAGATTAACACTTTATTAATAGATAACAAATCTGAAAGCTATATGTTGGACAATATAAAGAGTATCAAACAAATTTTTCACACAAATGCATTTGCATCATCTCAAAAGGGTTAGATTGAGAATATACATAAACTTATATTCTAAAAGAAAAAATTATTTGACTGATACAGCAATGATGAAACCTAATCCATGATGGACAAAATTAATAACGTTATTCGGCATAATATTAAGCAATTTCCATTTCTGATGTCGGTTAATGCAGCTCAAAATTTCTTTCAAAATAATTAAAAGTTTAATGAACGAAATTGTATGTTAGATTAGTTATCCATGCAAACAAATAGCAATTAAATATATGCAACTCTCAAATCCTTAGATATTAAAAATCAATACAAATTGATTATTTTGTTATTGATTTTAATTAAAAATTCGCGTTTTTTTAGGAATGCTTTTGCATTTTTTTTACATAAAATTATTCTAATAAAATTTAGTGAAGATGCACTTTTTCGTTTTATATTTAACAAATAATGTATATAATTAGGAGCATTAGGTATTTAAAATGAAAAATAAATTTAGTGAAAAAAGTTTTTTCTTATATGGTATTAATTTTATAGTTGGTTTTGGTTTTATAACAACAATCACAGGAATAATTGCTCAAGGTATATGAGGTATGTTAGTTTTTGCGCTAACATCATTCATCAGTTTTAGTGTTATTTTAGCATTTGCGCGTGGAGCTCAAGCATTTGGAAATGAGGCCGGCGGTTCATATGTTTATGCCAAAAAGGCTTCAGCAAATAAATTTTGAGTCTTTTTTAATGGCTGGAATCAATTCTCACAGATACCGCTTTTTTCAGCCACGACAATTTTATTTTTTTCAACATTGCTATCAGAATTTGATAAATCACATCAATTAATCTATCAAATTGTTTCTCTTGTATTCTTTCTTTCCTTGACATTAATTGCAACGTTTGGAATAAAGACATCTAAATGATTTATTTTATTTTCCGCTTCAGTAAAATGAATAACGATAATATTAGGTGTATCTTTAGGTATTTATTTATCCTTTAGTTCACTCGATTTTGCTAATAACATCTTGACAAATAGCAAAGTTTCAGTCTCAATAATTACTTTAAATGTATTGAATTTTATTTATGCATTTGGTGGTGCAGAAGGTCTTGCAGGAATAAGCGCTAACGTAGAAACAAAACGCTTTAAAAAGATATTATTACTAATTTTTGCTGCTGTACTTGCAATTTACTTTACTTTATATCTCTTACTGTTAGGACTGCAAAAAGGATTTATTGGTGAATCCACTTCATTTTCAAAATTCTTTCAATCGTTATGAGGTTTAGCTGGACTTATAATTTTTATGATAGGTACACTATTCAATAGAATTTCAAGCACTCTTTCGGCAAACATATACTATTCAAGAATTGTTGCTCCTTTAGCTCATGATGGATTCTTACCTTCAAAACTAGGCAAGAAAAACAAGCATGGCGAATATAGAAACGCATTATTATTTGCAACAGGTTTTAGTGTTATATCAATGATTATTTTTACAGCAATACCATATGCATTAGGCATAAAAGATCAATTTAGTTTTATCCTTAATGCTGGTAACGTGGTTTTCTTAATGCAGTACCTTTTAGTAATAATTTCGATTTTAGTTATTGCATTCAAACATAGAACATTTAGGCTTACTTGATGAGAAACTACAATATTTATTTTGTCTATTATTTTAATAATTTTTATATTAGTAGTTAATTTTATTCCTCCGATTGTAGGCGATGAATACACAAAAGGAACTATATTTTTAGCACCTAGTTATCTAGGTGTAATGTTGATTGGCTTTGTCATTTGAGGAATATATTCAGCAGTAAAACGACGTAAAAAGAAAAATATTTCAAAAACTTATGAGCTCAAAATATAGCTATATTATCACTTTGCTAATTTTCCTGATTACTTGTTTGAATTTTTAGGTCTTAAAAAATAAATTTGATATCATAAGTTTAATAAACATTTTTAAACTATAAAAATGTTGCAATTTGAATAAGAATTAACAAAATAAAAAATATAACCCAGAACTGTAGCTGGGTTTAATATTAATAATCAAGTGTAAAAAGTTTATTCTTATGAGTTATTTTTTTTACATCGATTTCGTATTCTTTTATATATTCGTCATCGCTTTTATTATCCATTTTAGGATAATATCTTTCAAAAACAACAGATGCTTCGGCCTCTTCATGATAATGATTAACTCATATTGTGAATCCATCAATAACATCCAAAGTTTTATCTGCGCTAAACTTAATTTTATTTTTTCTTAAAATCCTTAAAAGGGACCATTTTCCTTCTCCTGGTTGTCATGTATCGAAATATAATGGATTTCTAAATTTCATTTCATCATTGATAGTTCTTACATTTGATATCGGTATTATAAATTCTTCATTTTTTTTGAGAGGAGATGCAAAATAATCGCTTGTATTATTAAATTGATCTGGAATTAGCAATTTTACAGAATGAGGAAAGTACAAAAATGTAATTTCTTTAGCTTTTGTAAGCCAAATTTTGAATTCTTTTTCGTATCCTTTTTTATTGGTCGTGTCATTATTTTCCAACTTTACATTTATAGCAAGCATATAATAGTTTTTAACTTTATTTTCATTAACAAAATCTATTAATTCTTGATATTTATTTTCTGTTTTAAAAGTTATTTTTCTAAAAGGTCTTTTAATTACCTCACCTTTATCTTTATTGCGAAGTTTTGAATATAAAAGCGGATTATGAGAGTATTCAGCTTTATAAATCCCACCTGGTTTTATAATGTCTTCATGTTGTTCATTATCCTCATTTTTGTGAATTATACAACTTGTAGATAATAAAACAGTACTTAAAAATGGAACGATAGTTATTATTTTTATTCATTTATTTTTTTTCATTATTTTATAAATCCTCATAATTTAAGTGACTCTGTCATTTCATCACCAGTTACATGTTTTACGCCGTCTCAGAAGTATGGCTTTAGTTCAGTATTTCCTTTATGTTCTAAATATTCTGCGCTATAAATATGATCAATATCTAGTATCACCTGAGAATGTTTTTGTTTTCAATTGTAATTTATCAATACTCTTCCATCATTGTAGGAACCATATGCTACATATATGTGACTACCATCTCTGTATACATATTTACCATTTTCGAACTTTTTTGTTTTTGATCATAGAAATAAAGGAATTTTTTTATTAATTATAAAATCATTAATACTTTTGGTATTTTTTAATGTTTTAAATTCATAATTTGCAGTTTTACCATTATTTTTTATGAAACTTTTTAACATAAATTGTCTATCTTCTGAACTGGCGCCATTCTTATAAACATGTTTTTTTAACATATCTATCATATAAATATTTTTCAATTCAGGTGAAAACTTATTTTCGTATAGATATTGTTTCTTAATTTCTGGTAAATAACTTTCCATTGCTTCTTTTAGTTTTATTGATGGAGATTTTCTATGTCTTGGACTTCATTCTTCTGGTCCTAATGTAGTTATATCAATATGAAAGTCTTCTTTTTTGTTTATATATTTATCACTTTCTGTTATCGTCATGTAATTAGAACCTAAAAAATAATGATTGTATAGCATCATTTGATTCACAGTAATATATGCACATATTCCTCCTCATTCTTCATATATATAATTAAAAGTGTCGTTTTCTCCAAATGTTTTTCTTGGTTCTGTTTTAAAAATTCAAGAATGATTTATTTCGTTATCTGCATATAAAAAGCCATTCAACTCATCTCTTATTCCAAGATTAGAATATTCCGATTTTTTTGCATTTTGCAGTTCTGATAAATTAAGGTATTTAAAATTATTGAAATTTACTTTACTCTTTTTGCTATCTTTTTTATTTTTTCAATCTTCGTTTATGCTCTCGTTATTAGTCTTCTTTTTTGGTCTTCTATGATCCCCTATCATTAATTTGTCTCGATCATTTTTATTTAATATTGATATATCTCCGATGGTTTCTCTGTAATATACCAAATTATCATTGGACATGATTTCTGAACTTAAATTAGATATGTTTCAATTTGGATTAACCTCTATTATTTTTTCTTTTTCTTGATCAAATATTGAAAAACCACCTTTCTCATATCCTACTATATATGAATATTTATTTGTTTCCGGATCTAGATAATTTCTACTTACAAATTTCACTTTTGTGTCTTTTTTTCCAGTTAATTTTATAAAATCATATAAACAGTATGAAGATAATTTTTCTTTATATTGTCTTTCTTTTTTTCTTTTCCTCAATATATTTTGTATCCTCATATGGCATTATTTTTAATGAAACCATTGTAAATGGTATAATGCTAGCTATCGTAACTAAAGAAAAACTAAATAATTTATTTTTCGCATATTCTCCTTTTTTATTTCTTCATATCTTTATTGTATTATTTTTAAGAAATAGTGTTAAATTTATATTTAAAATACTCATATATTTTCATATTTATTTTTTTGTATTTCCCAGTTTTGGCATAAAAAATATAGAATTTCAAACCAAATAATCTGCTTATACTATTTATAGTATAGGTTTTTTATTTTCTTATTTTTTTAACAACATTTTAATTTAATATAGTCATGTCAAAAGAATCTAATTTGGTCGATATTTTTTCAAAGCCTGGAAAGAGGGTTGATATAAATTCGCCAAAAAAAGAAATTATGAAATACAAAAAAAGAGGATTCTAATACAATAAAAGACATTTGATAAATTTATGATGATATTAAAAACGTTGTTAAAAGATAGTTAAAAAATAACAAATATACCTCAATTTTAGATAGATTTGTTATTTTTGTATAATAAAACTGGAAAACTCAAAAGGAAAATAAAAAGCAAGAAATAATTCTTGCTTAATTCTTAATTATTATTGAATCTAAATTCAGAAGGTATTTCATTCAATCCGTTTTTAAATAGGTTGGTTTTAAAATCCGAGGCTGAATAGATTTCTTTTAGCGCTTCACGATATGAATTTTTTTGTTCTTTACCACCACCATAAATTAGATCATATTGTGGAAGATTATATTTGCCATATAAACCATCATAGTTATAACCTTCAGATCTAAAAGCAACCGATAGGCCGACACGTGCCGAAATATTTGATGCATAAAATATTGAAACTAGCTCATTATTTTGATTTCGAATAGAAGTTCCAGAAGAACCACCAATCGGTGCATATCTACGTGGAATATAAGCTAAGCCCATATTTACATATCTTTTACCATTAACATAGTAAAAATCTTCGCCAATTTTTGGAGCCGCTATAAATGTATCTAAAACACCAGGTTTATCAATAAACGAACGATAACCAATTTGGTAAGAAAGAAAACTTCCTCGATCAAGTTTTTCTTTTGGATATGAAGAAGGTGTACCATCTTCGCCATTAGTTATTTTTGCATCATAATATTCATATTCGCTATTAATTCACAAGCTAAAACTATTGTTTTTTCTTTTAGTTTGATCATCATCAATGTATTTCTTCAAATAATAATCTTCACGTGATGAAGGCCACCCTACAGCATACAAGAAATCTATATCTTGAGGTAATTTAGATTTTAGAGGAAAATCAATTTTTGAATAATCCTTTAAGTATGATTTTTGTTTAAATTTAACTTGTTTATCAGCGTGATTAGCATAATCATTAGTAATTTCTTTTGCTAAATTTTGTGCAAAATCTTTGCTACCGACTTGTGGATATCTTTTAGTTACATTTTGGTCATTTGAAGTTGCATAATATTTATTAATCTTAGTAAAATCAATTTCTAAAACAGCAAAATCAACAAATTCTTCCACATCAGCATATTTTTTCTTTTGACGCTCAGATAAGAAATCATATGGATGAGATTTTAAATAGTCAGTTCCATCAAAAACCTTTCTAATTGCACTAGGATCTTCAAACGAAAAGCGAGTAATATTATCGTCTAATTCAGAAATACGTAAACTTTGCCCAACCTGTAATTTATTGTCTATCTTAGCTATTGAAAAGCTTGTCAAATTATTAGTCAATGCCCTTGCAACGTGAGAATTAGTTCCTAAATATCATTTTGTTGGATAACCATTACTATCAAGTTGGTAATCAAGAATTCAAGTGGTTCCATTTTCGCCAATTAAATGTTTTTTTGATTCTGCTTTTAGTTTTAAATCAAGAATAGCTGCTTGTTGCTTTTGGATTTCGATTTCACGAGTTCTATTTTTATATTCTGCAATAGCGTCATCATATTTTTTTAGTTCAGTTTCTTTTTCTTTTTGAAGACTTTCAGTTAAATGAACATCGGTGTTCTTAGCAATTTTGTCATCTAATTCTTTTGTTAGAGCTTCTTTTTGTTCTTTTAATTCAGCAACCTTTTTGTCAATTAATTTTCTAAATTCTGATTCATTATTAGGATCTTTCCAATGTTTAATAGCTAATTCAATTTTTGCTATTTCATCTTTAAAATCATTGGCTCTTGTTAAAGCAATTGTAAAAGTCTGTTTGGCTATATCAAGATATTTTTGATTAACAATTTTTCTTGCTAAGCCATTAGTTTTAAAGGGATCATTTTTACCTAGTGTATCAACTCATGAAGGTTGTTTTCCTAATTCTGAAGGCTCAAATAGTTCAATTCCATCGACTTCGCCATCTGCTTTATATGAAGGCAAGCTAAAACCTTTATATGCGGCATTTTCATAAGAATCTTGACCTAACGTTTTTGCTTTTTCATCATATTTTTTAATTTGTTCACTAGTTGCCTTAGTATTTTCTCTTAATTTAGTTCAATCATCAATACCGGCAGAAAAAGCCAAATATTGCTTTAGCGAACCGACGTATTTATCATTATCATATTTAAAACGCTCTGTTTGGCTTAAACCAATATATTTTGAAACTTCATTATCTTCTGGATTTGAATCAATTTTGTTATTCGGTTTATCACCATTTGAATCGCTATTAAATGGTGAAGTTTTTAAACCTGATAATTCAAATATATGATTTTTTCTTGTTAATGTTGCTTTATTTTTAAAAACAACATTAAATTTAGCTTTTCCGGTAGTATTAGCGTCATCTTCTAAAATAATACCTTCAATTGATATGCTGATTTTATTATTTAGATTTACATCCTTAAAATTAATTTTTATATTGGAAACATTCTTTTGTAGCTCACTAGCAAATAGCTGTGACTTGGTATTGCCTGTTAAAAAGTTGTTAAAAATAAGTTCAAAATTATCTTCAATGTTTGTATTAATAATTAATTTGTTAAAATCATCATTAAATTCATCATCCGAATATTTTATGCTTGTGTCCGGTGTCTCACTAGACTGATTTTTCTTAATGTTTTCCTTAATATTTGTAATTTCGCTTTTTATGGCATTAATGGCTTGATCTGCCTTATTTTTAGCCTTACGCAAATCAAATACGCCACTGCTTTCATTAGTTAGAATATCATTAATTTCTTTTTGAACTTTTATTCCTTCAGTATAAGCGCTCGATTGTTTAGCATCACTACGGGTATCTTTTAATTCTCTTAAAGATGTCTCTAATTCGGTTAATTGTTTTTTAATATTGTCTTTTAGCGATGTTATGTCATCCTGACATGATATCAATGCAAATGTTGGAGAAAAAAGTAACGGCATTCCAAAAAACGTAGTAATAATTGCCTTGTTTCTTTTTGTTAATTTCATAATTTTAAGATTCCTTATATACTTTTCTAAAATTAGTTGAATGCTTCATCACTAGCAAAACTTACTTTGTAACCATTAGATTCAAGTTGACTCTTCAATGAACTTGCCCCCCGTGGAACTTGAACTTCCCTCGAAATTCCTGATAAATTAATTAAGATGCTTAAATTTGTTAAGGCTGAACTGGTCAAATTATCTTTAGTTGTCAATCTAACATTTTGCGTAACACTACCATTACTAAATTCAATTTTAGTTGGAGGAAATCCAGGTTCACCGCGTGACATTACGGTGTCAAATTGTGCACCATCTAAATCATCACCACTAATTTCGTATCAGGCTTTATCACTAAAGAATTTAGCATTTTTTAGTTTTCTTGGTTTATTTGATGATTTAATGTAATCATAAAAAATTAAGCCTTTTAATGATCTGATAGAAGGGGCTCTTGAGAAATCAATTCTTGTTGGATAACTATTTCCACCTTCATTGGTATCTGGATTTAGACCAGGGCCGAACCCACCTTGAAATATTCCTTCATTATTTCTAGTGTAATAAGCCATTCTTAAACCATTGTTAATTCTTTCATATTTCTTTTGCGGATCTTTTAGTAAATCAGACTCTTCAAATGCTAGGGTGTTAAATGTAATTCTTGAAGCAATTTCGGCTCCGGGTCTTGTATCTCAACTAACATTGTAATCAATAGTATTAATTCACTCAACATTACGCAATGCTCATGGGTTAATCGATCAATCATCAAGTAGAGAATTACCTAAGGTAAATAACGCTAATTCCTTAATGTTTTTCTTTTCTAATTCGACTAATGCTGATGTATTAGTTGCTCTATGATCAAAGAAAAGTTCTAATTGCGGCAAGTTATCAGGTAAAGCTCTTAAAATATCTTTGAATTTTTGGTTAGGATCTTTTTTACCCATATTTTTTATACGATATGAAGTAATTTCAATACCTTTATTCTTTAATGATTCAATTAAATTCTTAGTTTTCTCATAACCATCATAGTTAGCAGCATCAATTTCCACAATGTAGCCTTTATTTAACTTACCTTCTTGCGGTTTTTGTCTTGTTAATTCAGTTATGGTTATACCATCATTATTTCCGACATTGAATTCTTTAAATTTTTCAGATTGGGTAACATCTTGTTTAGTTCATCCTGGATATACACCATTTTGAATTTGTTCTGGGTTTCGACCAAAATATCCCTCAATGCCAAAAGCACGACGGTCACGATTATCTCTTTCACGTCTAGCTATCTCGCCGTTATAACCAGGAGCTGGTGAATAGCTATATGAGTCGATTTCTCCATTTTCATTAATATATGCATTATTAGGAGAAGCAGTATAACCTTGTTTTAAATATTCTTCTGCTCCTTTACCTAATTTTGTAAATTTTGTATAATCTAAATTTTTAATTAATCAAGCATATTTAACATTTTTACTCTTAAATTGTTTATTAGGATATTCTTTTTTTGCGTTCTCATTTAAAAAATTAACAACATTAGGGCTATCTAGAAGACGTCTGAATTTATCAATTAACTGAGCTCATACTTGACTATTTAATTCAATGTATCTATCAGGGTCAAATAATTCATTTTGTGGTAGTAGTACATCATCAATAAGGCTTGGGAAATAGTTTTGTAGTCCATCTGCATTATTATTAATAAGTTGTTTAAGAGTTGCTTTTCTTAACTCATCTGTTACTTCAACACTTTTAACATTTCCAACAATTTCATTTACATAAGGATTTTTATTAGTAATTCCTGCAGCAACATCGCGAGGGTCTAATGGTCTAGTTGGAGGTGGTGTTACTTCAGCTAGAACCTGAACACCATTAATTGTAATAGTAATTCTTTCACTTCTAGGTGTAGGGGCAGGTTTAGGGGCAGGGGCCGGCTTTGGCGCTGGTTTAGGAGTTGGTTTTGGTTTTGGCGGAACCGGAACAGGTTTCGGCGGAACTGGAATAGGTTTAGGTTTTGGTTTGGGTTGTGGAAGGGGGACTGGGTTTGTTTTTGGTTCGGGTTTTGGTTCGGGTTTGGGTTGTGGTTTGGGTTCAGGTTTTGGTTCGGGTTTGGGTTGGGGAGGAACTGGGATAGGTTCTGGTTCGGGTTTGGGTTGTGGAGGCACAACAACAGGAGGTTTTGGAATTTCTTTTAAATTCTTATCAGTTATAGACACATCAGCTTTAGTTACATCGGGTGTACCTTTGTGAAATATTTCAGAGTTTTCACCATAAATATTGTTAAATTCTATACCATTTTTATTCTTTTGGTTAGCAGCAAAAATAGCATTACCTATAATTGCTGAACCTAATATTGTTGATCCTAAGGTAAATAAAACGATCTTATTCTTTTTACTCTTTAAAAGCTTCATATTTTCTCCTTAAAATAATTTCAATTCATAAAAAAATCTTATGAACCTTTAATTTAACCTACATTATACTAAAATTTATATAATAATACACAAAAATAAGCATAAGTTAACTACTATCTATTTTCTCCAAACTAACAATAGTTAGTCTAAAATAATAAAAAGAGATTTTACTACTTAATTTAAGGTGTTTTTTTATTTTTAATTCCTATCATATTTTATATTGCAAATAAGATAGGCTTGTTAATTTGCAAATATACTAAGAATATACAAGTATAATAAAAATGCCTAGGCAATTTTGCCCTAGACCTTTTTATTATTTTAAAATTTATTTAAATTAATCTTCGTCAACCGAAACTTTTCCGCCACGTTTCTTAATAATTTCGTCAGCTAAATTGCGAGGTAATTTTTCATAATGATCAAATCACATTTGATATGTACCACGTCCAGTTGTCATTGATCTTAATTGAGTTGCATATCCAAACATTTCGTTTAATGGAATGTATGCTTTAATAACATGCGCTCCATCGTTTCGAGTTTCGTTATCTCTAACTTGACCTCTTCTACGAGAGATATCTCCCATAACATCACCAAAGAAATCTTCTGGCACAACAACAGCAACATCCATAATTGGTTCTAATAAAACAGTCCCCAATTGTTCACGGCCCTTGGTCAATGATTTTGAAGCAGCAATTTTATAAGCAAGTTCTGATGAATCGACTTCATGGTAGGAACCATCAAATAGAGTTGCCTTAATATCGATCATTGGATAACCGGCAAGAATACCAATTTCCATTTTTTCTTTAAGACCTTTTTCGATCGATTTAATGTACTCTTTAGGGATTTTACCACCGACAATTTTATCAATAAATTCAAATCCACCATCAGGGTTTGGTTCGTATTTAATTCACACGTGTCCATATTGTCCCTTACCACCAGATTGCTTCTTATGAATACCTTCAACTTCTGCTGACTTAGTAATTGTTTCACGATATGATACTTGTGGAGCCCCAACACTTACTTCAACCTTAAACTCACGTTTTAGTCTATCAACAATAATGTCTAAATGAAGTTCACCCATACCAGCAATAATAGTTTGCCCAGTTTCTTCATCTGTATAGTATTTAAATGTAGGATCTTCTGCTCCTAAACGTTGTAAAGCTAATGAAAGTTTCTCAGAAGCATCTTTTGTTTTAGGTTCAATTGCTTGCGAAATAACTGGCTCAGGAAAATTCATATTTTCCAAAACGATTTCTTTATGTTTTTCATCGATAAGTGTGTCACCAGTTGTTGTGTATTTTAAACCAACAGCAGCACCAATATCACCAGTTCTAACCTCATCAATATCAGTTCTTGAATTAGCATGCATTAATAAAATTCTACTAAATCTTTCTTTTTCACCTTTTGTTGAATTTATTACATATGAGCCTTTTGAGATAACTCCACTATATACTCTAAAGAAGGTTAAATTACCAACAAATGGGTCATTCATAACTTTAAATGCTAATGCTGAGAAAAATTCATCATCAGAAGCAGGAATTGAAATTTCTTGTTCACCTTTGTATGCCTTCATTGCGGTAATATCCAATGGTGAAGGTAAATATTCAACAATAGCATCAAGCATTAACTTAACACCTTTATTCTTAAACGAAGTTCCGCAAACAACTGGGAAATATGTTGAAGTTAAAGTAGCCTTTCTAATAGCTTTTTTCATTAATTCAGCCGAAACTTCTTGTTCCGTTAGGATTAATTCAGTAATTTCTTCATCAAAATCTGCTAGTGATTCAGCAAGAGAAGCACGCATTAAATTTGCTTCGTCCCTTAGATAGTCAGGAATTTCGATTTCCTTCATATTTTCGTCGACACCACCATCAAATTCATAGGCTTTCATGGTTACTAAATCAATAATTCCATTAAATTGTGATTCTTCACCAATATTAAGTTGGATAGCATGTGCATTAGCACCTAATAGCTTTCTTAGTGACTCAACAGATGCTTTGAAATTAGCACCCATTTTATCCATTTTGTTAACATAAACAATTCTTGGAACTTTATAGTTGGTTGCTTGTCTCCAAACAGTTTCTGTTTGAGGTTCAACACCTGATTGAGCATCTAGAACAGCGACAGCACCATCTAAAACACGCAACGAACGCTCAACTTCAATAGTAAAATCAACGTGTCCAGGTGTGTCAATAATATTTAATCTTTTATTCTTTCAATATGCAGTTGTAGCTGCGGAAGTAATAGTAATACCACGTTCTTGTTCTTGAACCATTCAATCCATTTGTGAAGCACCTTCATGTGTTTCACCGATTTTATGAATTTTTCCTGTGTGGTATAAAACTCTTTCTGTAGTTGTAGTTTTACCTGCATCAATATGAGCCATAATTCCGATGTTACGATAATCTTCTAATTTATATTCTCTTGACATACTTTGTTCCTAATAAAATAAATAATTTAAATAAAAATAGGTAATTATCATCTAAAGTGAGCAAATGCCTTGTTTGATTCAGCCATCTTGTGGGTATCGTCACGCTTTTTGATAGCTCCACCCATTTTATTTGCTGCATCAATGATTTCATGTGCTAACTTTTCTTCCATTGTTTTGTCATTTCTTAATCTGGCATATTGAATAATTCATCTTAGTGCTAATGTTTGTTTTCTTTTAGCACTAACTTCACATGGAACTTGGTAATTAGAACCACCAACTCTTCTTGAACGAACTTCAAGTTGTGGACTTACATTTTCTAGTGCAGAATTGAATACTTCCATTGGTTCTTTACCAGTTTTGTTTTTAATAATTTCAAAGGCACTGTATAAAATATTCTCGGCAACAGATTTTTTACCATCTAGCATAATTGTGTTAATTAATTTGGTAATAATTTTTGAGTTAAAAACTGGATCTGCTAAGACATCTCTCACAGGTGCTTTATGCTTTCTTGACATATTCTTTCCTTTCTATTTAACTTTCTAATTAATTACTTTTTGGTTTTTTTGTTCCATATAGAGAACGACCTTGTTTTCTATTGTTTACCCCAGCGGCATCTTGAGTACCACGGATGATAGTATATCTAACCCCAGGTAAATCTTTAACTTTACCTCCACGGATTAATACAACTGAGTGTTCTTGTAAATTGTGTCCTTCACCAGGAATATAAGCAGTAACTTCTTGTCCATTAGATAATCTAACACGGGCGTATTTACGAATAGCTGAGTTAGGTTTCTTAGGAGTCATTGTAGCAACCCGAGTACATACACCACGTTTAAATGGGGCTGGAATTGCTTTTTCTTTTTTTTGTAAAGAGTTGTACATCTTTAATAAAGCAGGGGCTTTAGATTTAGTTGTCTTATCTTTACGGCCTTGTTTAACTAATTGCGCAACTGTAGGCATTTTTTTCCTTTCTTAACATTGTTTTACATATTTTCAGATATTTTTAACTCTTATTTTAAAAATACTAAATTATTATACAACAACTAAACCAGTGTTTTTACTTTTTTATGTTTTTTATTAATAAAAAAGCAGCCAGATATAATTAGGCTACTAAAATTTCTTGGTAATAATATCAATTTGCTCTTTTTCTTTCTTTATTTGTTGTTCAAATGCCTTAAGTTTGCTTATTTCTTTGGTGATTTGACTAATATTTCAATCATATCTAAATACATGATCTTGCAAATATTTCTTAATTTTTAAAATCAAGGGCGTGTATTTAACATTAATCAAATTATCTAGTGTTCATTGTGAAAAATTACTTAGTTCTTCAAAAAATTCAGAAACAAGGCGAGTATTATTATTGTACATATCCACAAATTTCTGAACTAAGTTTTTAAATTTTTGTTTAGCTTTATTTATAAAAACGTCAATATTATTTTCATGAGTTATCTTTTCTTCTTTTAGAGACCTTAGAAGATTGCTAATTTCATCCTTTAATTTAATAACTTCTTCATTCTTAGAACTTCCAAATAACGCATCAACATTTGCTAATAAATTTATAATATCATTCTTAAGTGAGTTAATTACATTATATTTTAACTTTTCGAGATTTTGACTACATGAAGCAACAAGGGGTGCAATAGTAATAACTGGCAAAAAACCTAGTACTAATTTTATTTTTTTAGCCATAGCAAAAGCAAATTATTTAGTTGCTAAAAATTTTGAAATTAAAAATTGTTTATATTCATGCATAAAATCAATAAGTTCTTTTTCATAAATAATATTTGAATCATCATAATAATATGAAACATTCGAATGTGGATTAAAGAATAAATCTTCAACTTCATTATCACGATAAAATAATCATGAATTTTTAGTGGCGCTTTGATATAAAGGATCATTAGCACGAGCCGTGTATACATATTCCTCATATTTTTTATTAAATTCAGCTTTTGACATTGCTGCTAATTCCTTAGTTTCGTTAAGAATTTTAGCTTTTTTGTCCATTTTATCCATCCAAATAATTTCCTGCTCAATCTTTGATAAATCTTGATTGTGAATTGGTGTAGCAAATTCCGCAATATCAGAAATTTTTTGAGCATTACTTTTAATTTCGTTTTGGACTTCTACAAAATACTCTACTTTAAATAATTGATTTAAAAATAAGTTATATTGTTTCTCGAATTTTATTTGATCCATATTATTATAAAATTTCATTCATCTTAATAACACATTAGATAATAAAAGATTAGAAGATTTTAACTTATCAAACTCTATATTAATTTTTTCAGGATATTTAGCTAATTCTTGTTTTTTTAGTTCCTTAAGAGAAATAATTTCATTATACACTGCCTCATTTTTATGTTTATATTGAGGATAGTTAAAACTTATGTAATAAATCACAACAAATGCGATACCAAACGAAATTAAAAGAACGATAGCAAAAGAAATAAATGTTATAAATAAAGGAATATATGAGGTAATGGTGTCTTTATATTCTAGATACTTCATTTCTGTAACCAGACCTGAATTAAATTTCTGGGTTGCAGTTCCCATATATGAATATACTTTTGACAATGATACAGATGAAAAAATAATTTGGATAGCTAGAATGACTAAAATTGTAACTATATTATAAAACGCGGTACTTTTTATATTTAACCCTTGTATATATTTTTTAAATAAAAAACCATCTAGTACTGCTTTTGTTTTATTAATGCTACGCTTAAAATTAATAAAAAACTTAATTATTAAATATAAATTAACTATTGCCAAAAGTGTCAATATTAAACCATAAATTAGAAAAGGATTGGAACCGACACTTTCAGAATTATTGGGAACCTTTGAATTCTGTCCTTGTAAAAACAGCTGACTCATTTTACCTCCTAAAATTAATCATAATCATTATTATTCTCAATATCTTTTATTTCTTTGGCATTATCAGATTCATTTTCTTTATTATTTTCATTGTTACTCATATTAGCTTTTTCGTTATGACTATTATTATTTTCAAATATGGCACTGATTTTTTCAATTAATTGCTTACGCTTTAATTCGCTAGCACCAAATATATTTAATTTTTGCGCCATAATTATTAGTTTTTCATCGCTTAATGTTTCTAATTGTGAGCTATATGATTTATTATTTTTTTTCTCAATAATCTCATCATTGTTTTTTTGTTCATTATTATCAAATATAGAAGGTTGTGTAGAATAAGTTTGTTGATTAGTTTGTGAAAACTTTTGCCCAAAAATTTCATTTATTCTACCTTGTTCATTGTTGATTCTTACAATTCTAAATAATTTTACAATTCTTGAAAACGGCCAATATATTGTGAAATATCCTATTAAAAATATGATTGTAACAATAAGATTTAAAATTTGGTTTATATCCCATGGTTTAATTCTAAAAATACCACCAGCTGAGAAAAATAAATTAATAAATATAATCATAACAGTCATGCTATACAAAGTCAGTAACCAAGGCGAATATTTTGTGAAATCTTTTTCTTTTAGTGAAAGTGTTAAAGAAACAATGTGTCAAATCAATACAGCCCCAGAGAATAATGCCACAACGATAGAAAATGCAAATTTTCTTATAAACAAATCTTCAACTGAAGCATTAATGGTAGATATCTCATAACTAGGATTTGCATTTGAAAATGCTTCTTTATAATTCAATAAATAGACTTGTTTTCTAACTGCATACTCAATAAATATGGCCATTAATGATAAAAACATCACAACTAAAAATGCTGTAAATAACATTGATTTTACCAAAATTGCCTTTTTGTTATGTTTATAAAATTCATCAATTGAGTTGTATTTATTTATATCAATATTTTTCATAAACACCTCCTTTTTGGTTTTAACGAGTTTACTTAATTTTAAAATATATTAGAATTATAACTAAATTTTATCTACCTTGCTCGATTTCTCTTTGCATTAGTTCGGGAATAGGGGCCTCAAGATGTATGTTTCTTCCCTTATTATCAATAAAATCTAGTTGTGCAGCGTGAAGTCTTTGATTAAAAGAATCAATTTTTTTATTATAAACAGGGTCCCCATAAACTGGATGCTTAATATATCCTAAATGCACTCTTATTTGATGAGTTCGTCCTGTCTTTAAATTACATTTTACTAATGTTTTATCTTTATTATCAATTTTCAAATATTCAAGACATTCAATCATTGTATATGCATTTTTCGAGTTTTGATCGCTAACAGCAAATTTTTGACGATTTTTTATATCTCTTCCAATGGGCAAATTAATATGCATTTTTTTGTTAGCTATTCTTCCATCAACTATAGCAATATATGTCCTGTTAATCTTATGTTCTTTAAGCAAAGAAGCAAAATAATTGTGGGTTGAATTATTTTTAGCAATAATTAATAGCCCGCTAGTATCTTTATCTATCCTATGAACTATGCCAAGTCTTAAAAGCCCATTAACATTACTTAAATTATTTTTAAAGTGGTACATTAAGCCGTTGACCAAAGTATTATTCCTGTGGCCGGGGGCCGGATGAACTACTAAACCCGAAGGTTTATTTATAACCAAATAATCTTCATTTTCATATACAATGTCAAGGCTGATTTCTTGTTCCTCAATCTTTATTTGTTTATCGATGACTCTAACAATTTCTATTTCATCATTGTTTTTGATAACAAATTTATTTTTATTAATTTTAATTCCATTAACAAAAACAGCCCCCTCTTTAATTAATTCTTGAATATCATTTCTAGTTATTGAAGAATTATTTGCTATATATTTATCAATTCTTTCAGAATAGTTTGCAACAAGTTTCAACATAATTTTTAAATTATAACAAATGTTATAATAATAGCATGAAGTTTTTGGAAATCAAAAAATCAAAATTTATCCCCATTTTATTTAATATCAATTCAAAAGAAGATGTAAGAAAAAATATTGAATCTCTTTGAAAAGAACATAAAAAAGCAAAGCACATCGTTTATGCTTATATTATAAAAGACAATAATGTTATTATCAATGGATATACTGATGACCGTGAACCAAAAGGTGTGGCTGGGATTCCTCTTTATAGCTATTTAAATAGTAAAAATTTAAAAAATAAATTATTAGTTGTTATTCGTTATTTCGGTGGTATTGAATTAGGAAGAAGTAATTTATTAAGAGCTTACTTGCAAGCAGCCAAACTACTTTTTAATGAGTAAATAAGATTCAAATTCAAATATAAGTCTCGTTTTTTAGAATTAATGTTTTAAATATTTTAATATTTAAAAGCTCTATCATTACACTAAATTGAAATTTAGCAAAAATAATGGAGTAAAAATTTAAGGAATTTATTTTTAGATTTAGTTGAAACTACATGTCTTTTTAAAATTAACATCAATCATATCCTTGTATAATAACTAGTTTTATTAGTGTTTTTTTATAGTTATCATACTATCAATGGTTATAGCCTATTCTAACTTAAAGGTATTAAACAAAACATATCAATGTAACATGAAGGAAAGCAAAAAGCAATTATAAAAACTAAGAAAAACCCAAATATACTTTTTCTAATTCTTTCGAACCTTTTAAGGCAATCCTTTGAATTAAAATTATTTAATAAATTAAAACAAAACTCCATCTTGAGATCCTAAAAAAATAACTAACGAGCTAGTATAGAAAAAACCAAAATTGCAAATCCAAGAAATAATGAGAAAGATAAAAATCCCCCTTTTAAAGATAAAATAATATAAAATTCTCCCTAATTTTGAATTCTAATTTGTTTTGTATCCTTAGATTTTAATTTTATTTTGTGTTAAAAAACTTAGAACTCAACTAAAATAACAATAGTTTCAAAAAATGCTATTTTCACCCAATGTTCAAAAATTATGAATTATTTATATATAATTTTTTATTTATTTAGATTTAGTAATTATTAAAAAACTATAAACACTAATTTGCCTATTTTTTCTTGAAATAAAACTATTTTTTTGTTCTATTAATCTGGCATATTTATTAATATAATAATAAGATATATTTTATACCTAAAATAGCATAATAATAAATTGATTTATAGTAAATTTTTTCATTAAAAGGAGTAATATGAAGTTTAAGTTAAGCCCATTGTTAAGTGCAGTTATGATAGCTGCAACACCATTAGTAATTAGCGCTCAAAACAATATGGCCAACAATATCGATAAAGAGGAAAAAAATTCTAGCAATAATGTTAGCGTTTATGCAACTGAGGCAATATCAATACCCACAAATGATGACTATAATGATGTTGAAAGTTATAACATTTACTGAGAGACTGAAGCTTTTAAAACTCATTACAAAATGTTATTTGCATATAGAGTACTAAAAAAATTAATTAATTTTCAAGGTGAGAAATTAGAGATACTTCCATATAAAGAAAAATTAATGGAATTTAAGATTTTTCCTGATGGTGTTTTTGATAATTTTAACAATGAATACTTTTTTTATGACCATAACTTTTTACATTGGGGAACCTTTATTAGATTATGATCAGATGTTAATTTTGACTATAATGTTTTCTTACTTAATGAATACAAAAAATTAAACATTGATAGTGTTTATAAGGTTGCAGACGATTTAAGATCAAATGTAACTTCTGGAAAATTTTCATCAAAAATTAGTGATATTTATATAGTCCAAACTATTATTGCTCATTTTGAAGCCATTAATTTATTGATTAAACACAAAGAAAATTCAAATATTAAAAATTTGATAAAAGATCTATTCAAGGTGCAAAGTGGCATTAATTCTGCAGATCCTGCTTATTTAAATACCTTAAAAGATTCACTGCCAATTCTCAAAAAAATTAAAAAAGAAGCGAATGATAGTATTATTGAAGAAATCATAAAAGAAGTTGAATCAGAATTTTCACATGATAAGTTAATGTATGATGCATTAATTTCGGCACAAAAATCATACGGTTCTATCGAATACGATGAAAAAATTAAACCATTAGTTAAACTAGTTTCGAATTCTAGCACAATGGAATTTTTGGAAAATCTTAAAAATTCCGCTAACAATATTTATCTTAGTGAAAAACAAAAAGTCGATATGGCATTTGAAGATTTAAGAAACAAAGACCCTAATATTAAAGAAAAAATTAATAAAGCACGTAATGTAGGAATTTTAAGAGAACTTTATGCTGATATTATGGCTAAAAAAATACAGGAATATCAAAACGATGTAATGATATTAATTGAAAAAACAAAGGGTTCTGGCATGTATGATGATTTTATGAGATCATTTAGTGCCATAAAAGAAAAAAATGAGCAACAAATTGAACAAAGAAAAGTTGCAATAGAAGCTTTTGATAAAAAATGAAAAGATTTTGGCCGTAACCATACTAAAATTAATATTGATATTAAAAAAGAAAAAGATGAACTTAATACTAAATTATCAAGTCAAATAGAAAACCAAAGGATTACTATTGAACAATTTAATGCCCTTAATGATGAATCAACTAATTTGTTTTCTGATGAAAACAACAAAACAAAATTGCTTATAAATAGCATCAACTCAGTAGACCAAAGAACTAAAAAACTTGAAGAATTAAAAAAAGCAAAAAACATTGAAGATCTACAAAAAATAATAGTAGAGGCACAAAAAATTAAGAATGTAGAAGATTTAACAAAAGCAAGGGAAGAAGCTACAAAGGCACTGAAAAAAATTGAAGGTTCAGCGAATTATGAAGAATATAAAAAACAACATAGTGAAGCGCAAGATGATATTATCAAACTAACTAAGTTAGCGGAAAAAATAAATGCTGAATACAAATTAAAAAGAAATGAAGTTGAAAAAAATCTAAAAAGTTTAGATGATAAAGCAGGATTCGAACAAGCGCTAGAAGAAGCTGATAATATTCAAAAATTAAATAAATTAAATGAAGCACTATTAAATCAAATAAAAGAACAAGATTTAAAGAAATTAATAAAAAGAGCGCAAAAAGCTGTTGATAAAACTGAAGGTTCAGAAAGATTTGAAGAATTTAAAACGTTGTTCGCCAATGCAAAAAATGATGTTGTTAAACTTACTAATGTAGCAGAAAAAGCAGAAGAAATTTATAACATAGAAAAGCAAAAAATATTAGATACGTTTGACAAATTGTTAGATAAAAAGGATTATCAAACAAAAATTAATAATGCAAATAATATAAAGAATCTAAAAATTCTATTAAAAGAAATAACTCAAGAAAAAATACTTCAAGAAAATGCCCAAATAAAAAAAGAGGCGAATGATGCTATTGACAGACTAGAAGGTTCTGAATTAAAAAAACAACTAGGTAGGGAATTAAACAACAGCAAAGAAAATACTAATAAAATAAAAGATATTGCAGCTAAAGCAACACAAGAATTTAATAAGGAACTTAATTCTACAAAAGAAGAACTAAACAAGCTAACAAATTCAAATACAAAAAAAGAGTTAGAAAAATTGATAGAAAACGCCCAAAATATAAAAGAATTAAGAATTATTAAATTGAAGATTCAAAAAGCAATTACTGAGCAAGAAACAAAATCTAAAAAAGAAGGCAAATCAAAGATAAATGTAGCAGCGATTGTAGGGCCTCTTGTGGTAATACTAGCATTAGCTGGCGCAAGTGTTGGGACTTGATATGCAGTTAAACGTCATAAGATTCAAAAAAGAAAAGAAATAAACAAAAATTAGGTCAAAATAAGAAAGTCTTGAATCTCTTATGAGGTTTTAGACTTTTTTGTTGACAATTTTCAGCTAATAAAAAGCAAAAAAGTGTTACCAT
This sequence comes from Mycoplasma sp. 1890, assembly GCF_053851615.1. Classification (NCBI taxonomy): domain Bacteria; kingdom Bacillati; phylum Mycoplasmatota; class Mollicutes; order Mycoplasmatales; family Mycoplasmataceae; genus Mycoplasma; species Mycoplasma sp. 1890. Next base: position 49,170 of record NZ_JBSQAZ010000002.1, on the reverse strand, counting down.
AAATAATTTTGTGCAATTTTTTTAAAAAACTTATTTCTTTTTGATAGCTCTTTAATAAGAGTTTATTTCACAACCCAAAATCAGTTAGAAAATGAAATAAAGTTTGTTCCTAATTGGGGGCCTGTTTTTAATCGATTACAAATTATTTTTGAAAAAAATAAATAATTAAAACAACCAAACAACATAATGTTGCTTGGTTGTTTTTGTATAATAAATTTAGATTTGTGTGGTTGCTATTCTCAAATCTCTTACTAAAAATAAGCCAGAGATAAATTTACACAAAATTATCTACACTACCACATTATTTTTTTATCAATCTTATTAATGATATTAGTGACAATATACCAAATATCGCAGCTATCGCTATACCAACATAAGATATAATTCTTATATCACCAAGTTTCAAAAAGCCGTTTAGTTTAAACACTAGTTTTCCAAGCGGTGTAGTAGCATTTGATAATAATGCTTCATTACTAAATGTAATAGAAGCAATTATTGAAGAAACAACAAGTATTGGGAAGCTTATTATCAAACATATTACCCAACCAATTTTATGACCCATATTTTTTCCTTTCAATCTTAAAATAATTATATATGTTTTTTAAATGAAAAACTATTTTTTGGCCAGTTCATCATGCACATATTTTAGAAGTAGCATACAAACAATAAATAGTTTTTGAAGCTTTGTTTAATTTTTTTGTATTGTCCACTATTAAATTAAAACAGGTTTTTTATAAAATAAATAAAAAAGAGACTTTGATATATTTCAAGTCAAGGCCTCTAAAAATATAGAATCTTATTTTTGTTCCATTGCATCATCTTGTATCATCATAGTTCTTTTATGCAAAACCTCGCACTTTTTCATTTTCACTTCATATGATATAACAAATGAAAATTGCACTGTATAAACAATTAATGATACAATTTGCCATACAAGAGCCCCGATTAAACCATTCAAGGCAGCTTCCTCACCTTTGATATTTTTATCTACAATACTCAAAATAAAGAAAATAATTCATCATAAGTTATTTAAAATAAAAATAAATAGCATTCAAGGACTTATTGATTTAAAGTTTCTTGTTTTTAATCCTTTTATTAGTTGGGGCATAAAAGCTAAGGTTGTTCCCGCAGGCGTAATTAAACCAATAATAAGTGATGTAACTTTATCAAATACCGCAATTCTATTCCCAACAATTGGATAAAAATAGCCAGTATTAATCTTTTGAAATACTAATACTATAAATACAGCGAATATCGAAGTTGCAAATAATTCTACTAAAACTATAGCTGCCGTTGCAAATTTTTTTTGATTTTTGGTAATTGCTTTATTATAGTGATATAAAAAATACATTGTAAAAGCATATATAAAAGAACAAATTAAGTTTGCTAAAAAAATGTATCAACCGTTTTCATCACCTGTAAATACACCATAAATTAACCAAATAATAATTCCAATATAAAAAATTCAAAATGAATAATAATTTATGTTTTCAGCTTTTTTGGTTTTAACAACCCTAACTAGTTGAGGAACACCTAAAAGAATTGTCGCTATCGCTCCTAATGCTCCAAAAAACTGAATAGATATTTCTAATGCTGTCATAACTAAAAAATTATACATTAATACTAATTTATAAACATAATATTGCCTAGTTTTTAATATTTTTTTATAGCAAAAACATATTATTAAAAATTATTATAAAAACCATCTAAATTTTGCTATGTAAAATTAGAACGTTCAAAAAAAAAAAAAAAAAAACACCAATTTGGTGTTAAGTCATTTCTGAAATGGTGGCTCCGGCAGGAATCGAACCAGCGACACACGGAGCTTCAGTCCGTTGCTCTACCAACTGAGCTACAGAGCCATGGCGGTCCAGACGGGAATTGAACCCGCGATCTCTTCCGTGACAGGGAAGCGTATTAAACCACTTTACCACTGGACCGTGGTTGCGGAGATTGGAATCGAACCAATGACCTTTGGGTTATGAGCCCAACGAGCTGCCGCCTGCTCTACTCCGCTATATTATGGCGGGCAATGAGGGATTTGAACCCCCGCGGGCCGTGAAGCCCCTGGCAGTTTTCAAGACTGCTCCCTTCAGCCTCTTGGGTAATTGCCCATGGTGGACCCAACAGGACTCGAACCTGTAACCGACCGGTTATGAGCCGGTTGCTCTAACCATTGAGCTATGGGTCCTAAAATTTCACTATTGGGTTTTACATTTGGTAGCACCGAAGAGAGTCGAACTCTTGACCTTCCGGGTATGAACCGGACGCTCTAACCAACTGAGCTACAGTGCCATAATGGTGGAGAGGAAGGGACTCGAACCCTCTACCTCCTGCGTGCAAGGCAGGCGCTCTGGCCAGGTGAGCTACCCCCCCATAAATGGTGAAGAAGACAGGATTCGAACCTGCGACCGCTTGAGCCCAAGTCAAGTGCTCTACCAAGCTGAGCTACTTCTCCACACAGAAATTTTTGCTAAATGCTTTATTATTATATATTATTTTTTATGTTAGTTATTAATTTTTTTAAAAATCTTCGTTGTTTCAAATAAACTCATAATCCTTAATTTTAATAGTATCACCATCTTTAATATCGGAATTTTTAATTAAATCAAATACACCTAATGATTTTAATTTGTAATTAAATCTTCATAAATTATCAATAGAAATAACAGGAATTTTTTCATAAACCTTATAAATATCGCTGCCAACAATTTCATAAGTATCATCAGACAGTTTGATAATTTCTATTTTCTTTTTATCTAACGAAATAACAACAACTTCTTCAGATTCTTTTAATTCATTAACAATATTAATTTTGGCTTCTTGTAGAGTTTCTCATAACACTTTTTTTATTTCTTCTATATGCGAGTCAAACAATGATGAATTTTCTATTAATTTAATATTAGGGTACTTACTTTTAAATTTTTCTAAATGAGTTTGATATGATTCGAGATCAGATTTGTTAGCTACAACAATCTGTGGTAATTTTTCAAGTCTAAGATTATAAGATCTTAGTTCATTATTAATAATTTCATAATCCAAAATTGGGTTTTTATTTGAATCACCAAAATCAATAATGTGGCATATAACCCTACAACGCTCAATATGCTTTAAAAATTGAATCCCAAGGCCTTTGCCCTCCGAAGCTTTTTCTATCAATCCAGGCAAATCTGCCACTACAAAAGTATTTTCATAAAATTTAACTAAACCCAATTGTGGAACAAGTGTTGTAAAATCATAATCGGCTATTTTGGGTTTAGCATTAGAAATTTGAGATAAGATTGTGCTTTTCCCTGCGCTTGGTTTTCCAACAAAGCCCACATCAGCTAAAACCTTTAATGTTAGATGCAAATTAAATCTTTCACCTAATGTTCCGTTTTCACAAATTCTTGGAGCAGTATTTCTTGATGATTTAAATCTTAAATTGCCCTTACCGCCTTTACCGCCTTTAGCAATCAGATATTTTTCTTCCGTAACAATATCAGCAACTAACTTACCATCATTATAAACCATAGTGCCCAATGGCACCTTAACAATTAAATCATCAGCGCCTCTACCAAAAGCATTTTTAGGTTTACCGTTTTCCCCATCATTAGCAACAATCTTTTTTTGGTAGTAAAATGGCAATAATGTATTTTGCCCAGGATCGCCCTGAAAATATATTGAACCTCCATTTCCTCCATCGCCGCCGTCCGGACCGCCTTTATCAACATTAGCCTCGCGACGAAAACTAATGATCCCATCTCCACCTTTTCCAGCAATAACCAAAATATCAACTTCATCTATAAATTTCATGTGTTTTATTTTATCAAAAATTTAGATAAATTTAGCCATTATGAGTAATTATTAAATACATTAAAAGCAACCTTTTTCAAAATTAACAAGGCTGCTTTTCTATTATTTAATTTACTTTTTTTGAGGTTCAATGGTTTTATTTAATTGTTGCAATAATTCATCTGTTAGTGACAATTTTTTATAAAGATCTTCGATATTTTTCTTCCAATCTTCTTTTGTCTGTGAATCTGTTATTTTTTCTAGAAGCTCAGTTAGTTTTTTATGTAATTCTTCCTGCTTTGCAAGGCTCTTAGATCATTTTTCTTCTGCTTTAGCTCTTGCTTCTTCTGAAAATTTTTCAATTAACTTATCACCTTTTTCTTTGGAAAATTCCGTTATAAGTTCTTTTATTTTTTTAAGAAGTTCTTCATCAACATCTTTATGCATATTTTTTTCATCTTTAAGTTCTGAAAATCTAGCAATAATTTTTTGATTTATTTCATTAGCTAAATTAATCCAGAAAGAAAGTTCTGTATTATCTTGAATTACTTGTAGTCTGGTTAGTTTATTTATTTCATCTCCATTAAGTTTAGATTGTAAATCATCAATCTTTTTATTAACATCATTTCATTTTTGTTCATAATAGGCAAGTAACTCTTTAAATTTTTTTATAATGCCATTTTTATCATTTGGTATATTATCATCTTCTTTTTTGATCTTTGATTGATCATTCTTTTCTGGTGTATCATCATGTTTATCCATAGGATCATTTGGGAGGGGTGTTTGTTCAGGTTTTTGTTCAGGTTTTTGTTCAGGTGTTTGGGGATTTTTTTCTTCTTTTTTATTGTCATGTTTTGGATTATCTTGTTGAGGATTTTTACTTGACTGATCTTCTTGCTTTCCTTCGCCGGGTTTTTGGGGATTCACTATTGGAGGAGTAGTATTACTTCCTTGATCTGGTGTCTCATGCTTATCAGGTTGTTTTTCTTTTGGCTTATTTTCAGGGTTGCCTTGATCGCCAGGTTTGCCGGGACTATGCGGATTGCTTGGTTCAGCTGGTTTTTCTGGTTTTTTAGGCCCTGGGTTAGATGGATTTGAACACGAAACCAACGCAGCTCCTGTAATAACTGGTAACGAAATAGATGTCAATGCTAATAGCAATTTATTTGATTTTTTCACTTGTTCTCCTTATTGTTAAATTCCTTATTTTGATAAAAAAGAATCTTTTTTGCTTTTATAGATATTCCATAATTTCAATTATATTATAAATGAAAAATGGTCTTATTTCTTAATAACTCTTGCAAATAAGATTTCGTTAGCCTCAGGGTACAAATTATCAAATTTGGCAAAATTAGTTATTTGTTCGTAATTAATCAAATCTATCTTAATAAAACTAAATATTTTTTTCATCTTTTGAGGCATGACAACAGATAACATTAAGGCTATGCTATAAATCCCGTTAAGCAAGGTATTTAAAACGCAATTAAGTCTATCTAAATCTTCCTTCAACAATCATGGTTTTGTTAAATCTATATATTCATTTAATTTCGAAGACAAATTAATAGCATTTTTAATTGCCTTATCAGCATGAAATTGATCAAATTCCTTCTTATATTCCTCATAATAAACACTTAATGAGTCTAATATTTTTTGATCGATTTCAAGCAAATTATTCTTATCAAAGTATGTGCCGTTTACAAAGTTTTGATTAACCATTTTGATAGTACGATTAACAAGATTACCAAAATTATTTGCCAAATCAGCATTTAGCACGTTAATTAAAAGTTCTTCACTAAAAGAAAAGTCATTATCGATATTAACCTGCGAACAAAAGAAATATTTAATTTCCTCAGCTCCGTATTTGTTAATTAAGGGAATTGGTTCCACAATGTTTCCTTTTGATTTTGACATTTTACCCTCGGGAGTAATAATTCATGAATGAACAACTTCTTTTGTCGGTAGATTGATATCAAGTGATTTTAAAAATATTGGTCAGTAAATTGAGTGAAAACGCGAAATTTCCTTCGCTAAAACGTGAACACGTTCATTACCATTACGCCAAAATTTATGATAATTATCATCGTTATTTGTTTCATATCCCAAAGCAGTTAAATAGCTGAATAATGCATCTAATCAAACATAAATAACATGTTGCTTTTCATCATTATTTTTTTGTTTAGGTACATTGATTCCCCAATCAAAGGAAACCCGAGTAATTGATAGATCTTCAATTCCTTTGGAAAGAAAATTACTCTTTAGCTCCTTGGCAATATTTTTATTAGTTAAAAAGTTAGAATTTATATCAAAAAATTCATTTATTCAAGGTTCCAACTTTTTCATATCAAAGAAATAGCTTTCTTCTTTAATTTCTTGAAGCTCATGACCTGATGTCGGGTGGTAATATCTTCCGTCTTTATAGATAGCTTGTGTTTTAGTAAAAAATTCTTCATCGCTAACCGAGTAAAGACCTACATACTTATCTTTAAAAATAAATCCCTTTTCGTACATTTTTTCGAAAATTTTAATAATTGCTTGTTCATGTTGTTTACTTGTAGTACGACTGTAGAAATCATAGTTAATTTTCAATAAATCTCATAAATCAATAAATTTCCGAGATTGAATATCAACATATTCTTGAGGGGACAAATTATATTCCTCAGCTTTTTTTTGAATTTTTTGACCATGTTCATCAATACCGGTCACAAATAAAGTTTCATATCCTTGAGTTTTTTTATAATTTGCAAAAACTCATGCCAGTGTCGTTGTTAAGACATGACCAATATGTAAATTTCCACTAGGATAATATATTGGAGTAGTTATATAAAATGTTTTTTTTGAATTATGCATGTTTTTCTCCTTTTTGTTTCATTGGGATATAAAGTTTTTGCGTTTCTAGGCGATATGAATGGTCGTTTTTATCATCATTATGAAGATAAATATTTGGTTCAAAATACGTGCCTCAACCCGAGTTAAATCGTGATTCAACTAAACAAAATTTAGGTTGAGAATTGATTCTAGTGAAAACTAGTTGCACTCTTTTTGGTTCAAAATTATATTTGCGCAATAATGATATTAAATCAATATATCTAGCAATTGGAAGCACAACACTAAAATAACCTTTTTGCTCAATTATTTTAGAAGATAAAGAAATAAGTGTTTCTAAATCTAAATTAATTTCATGTGTAGCCAGTTTTTGCGCATATGTACCAGTTTTTCTAACTTGATTATAGTTTTCATTGTAGTAGGGCGGGTTAGCAACAATTGAAGAGTATTTCTTAGCAAGATTATTCCCACATTTAAAAGCATAATCTTTTGCATATTCTTTAAAATCAGCTTCAAAAATTTTTATTTGGTCTTCCAAATTATTTAAACATACATTTTGCTTAGCCAACAAAACTGCTTTAGGTTGAATTTCAACTGCGTCAATTTTTATTTTTTTGGATCTGGCAGCCATAAAGATTGATAAGGCTCCATTATTCGTACCAACCTCGAGCATATTAGATACATTGCGATTAATTGAAACGAAATTACCTAATAAAATTGTATCAACAGAATAATTAAACATCTCCTTATCTTGATAAACAAAGAGGTCATTACCATATCCTAAGTTATTTTTAAAAACACCGATTTTTTTCATAATAACTAATTATAAATTAATATTTTTTTTGATACTGCATTAAGTTAGATTAATCTTTTCGTTTTAATAAAATGTTTAAAACCTCATAATTTATAAACGCCTTATACATAATGATAAATAACAACAAACTAGTTACCAAAAAAAATGAATATTTTCCTTAAGCAAACTAAAAACCAGAATGAACCTGGTTTTTAGTTTGAATTTCTATTTTTTTTCACCGGGGATGCCATATATATCAATAATCGGACCTTTACCCTTAATTCCGCCTGAGAAAAGATCATAAAGATTATCTCATTTTGATGGCCCGCTTAAATCTTGAACTTTCGGTTTAGAATCACTTTTTTGTTCTTGTTTAGATTGCGCTTTTGGTAAGGATTGCATTGGTTTTGCTATACCAGGTTCATCATCTTCATACCATGGTTCATTATGTTCTTTTTCATTATTTTTTGAAAAAATATCTAAATCACCATAAAATGCATCATCTAATGGAAAATCAAATCCATGATTGCCATCATCCTTAGTTTTGTTGTATTCTTTATATAAATTCTTGTAATAGAAGTTTTCAATTACATTCTTAATTTCTTCATTAGTTGGGTCACCAAAATCAATTTCAATTTTTGGTGCTTCATTTTTTATATTATTTATAAGATTATTGTTAGTATTGATTGAATCAACTGAGTCTAGTTTAATTGCATTTTTAATTAATAGATCCTTAATTGGTTTATTTTGTCTTATTAAATCTGTAAGGACTTTTTTTGAATGATGTTTCTTTAAATCTTCATAAACAATTTTAATATTATCGCCAAACTGTTGATTTTTATCTTCATTTGGAGTTTCTGGTTTCTTTGGTTCAGCTGGTTTTTCTGGCTTCTTTGGTTCAATTGGTTTTTTTGGTTCTTCTGGTTTAGCAGGATTTGCACATGATAGAGCTATAACTGGTGTTGCCAAAACAGGTAAAAATCCTAGAAAAAGTAATTTGCTTTTTTTCATTTTTCTCCTTATGTTTAATCGAGTTTATAAAGCATATTTTATAGTATTTTTTTTTTTTTTTGTTTTGGCAAAATTTCGCGATTAATGCTCTAATTATGACCAAAATTTAGACAAAACCAAGGCATTTATGAAGGCACTTTTTACTACTTAACATTATTCTAATTTACGTCCTTGATCTAATAAAAAACATATTTACTGCAAAAATATCACTAACATAAATTTGTTTTATTTAATTCGCTATTCAATCATTAAACTAAGAAATAAAAAAATGGCAAAACAGCCATATTTTTGAACAAATTAATTTAATTTGTTTTTTTTGTTGTGGAATCAAAACCCTCTAATTTTAGTTTAAATTCGCGCAAAACTTCATTCTTTTGATTATTAAGAATTTCAACTATTTCTTCTGCACTTTTTCCTTCAGAAACTAGCCGTTTTCTTTCTGATTCAAGTAAAAAGTTAATAAATTCATTTGCAGCATTAATGCTTTCTTGAATATTGTTTGGATTAATATTATTTGCCAATCAAGGAAAATCAATTTGGCTATTTGAGGAAGGCAATGCCTCATAGTTATTCAATAAGTTAATACTACATTCCATTGCTATTCTATCAGTAAGTTCCTTAAATTTTTTTGAACCTAATTTAGTGTAAATTTGATATGGGTTTTTTTGAGCATACTGAACTAAATGAGTGCTACGACGCAATTTGTCCATAACATTAATATGGTCTTGCCATCCTGAATCAAAAACATTTAGGATAATATTTCTTTCTGATTTCACTAATGAAGTTAAACCATATTTTTCAATTATGTTTTGTCTTAAACGGTCATATTCTTTTTTTCAGATATTTGTTATATAATTTTTTAACTCTTCACGATCCATTTTTATAATTTCACCTGGTTCAAATTGATGCTGAGTTAATAGCATAAAATTACGATTTAGATATTCGGCAAAATTATCAAAATCCATTGTGTCATTTTTCTTAACAAAATAAGGATTATTAACAATTTGCTTAACGGCCACATTAAACATCTTGTATATAATTGAACCCAAATCGTCTCGTTCCAAAATTAAGTCGCGTTGTTCGTATATTAGGTCACGTTGTTGTCTAATAACGTCGTCAAAATTTAAAACACTTTTACGACTATCATAGTTAAAACCCTCAATTTTCTTTTGCGCTTTTAAAAATGCTGAACGAATTAATTCACCAGGAATAGGATTTGAACCATATTCCTTAAATATTTCCTTTCATCTATCTTGAACAGAAAATCTCAAAATTAATTGGTCATCTAACGATAAAAAGAATTTAGTATAACCTATATCCCCTTGACGGCCAGAACGACCCTTAAGTTGATTATCAATACGACGTGATTCGGCTTTTTCTGTTCCTAGAACGTATAAACCGCCATGTTCAATAGCTTCTTTTGTTGGCTTAATATCCGTTCCACGTCCTGCCATATTAGTAGCAATAGTTACAGCACTTGCTTGGCCAGCCTTTGAAATAATTTCAGCTTCGCTAGCATCCTGTTTTGCGTTTAAAACAGTATGTGGTATGCCTTCTTGCAACAAATATTCATGCAGAACCTCAGAATCTTCAACTTGTGCTGTTCCAATTAAAATAGGTTGTTTACGTTGAAAGGCTCTTTTTACTTCTTTAACAACGGCCATTCATTTAGAATGCATATCAACATAAATTTCATCTTTTTCATCTTTTCTAATAACTGGTTTATTTGTTGGAACAACATTAACACGCATATTATAGATATCAATAAATTCTTTTTCTTCTGTTTTGGCAGTACCAGTCATACCACTAATTTTTTTAAATAATCTAAAGAAATTTTGATATGTAATAGTAGCAAGTGTCTTTGTTTCTGATTCAATCTCAACTCTTTCCTTCGCTTGAATTGCTTGCTGCAAACCTTCGGAATAGGCGCGCCCTTCCATAATACGACCAGTAAACGAATCTACGAGTTCGATCTTATCATTTCTAACAATATATTCAACGTCAAGCTTCATAACTTTATGAGCTCTTAATGAATTTTGAATTCTATGAACAAGCTCCGAATTTTCAAGATCATATAGATTTCTTAAATTAAAATATTTATTTGCTTTTTCAATTCCTTCATCAGTAAGATAAACAGATTTTGTTTCTTCGTCAATAAAGTAATCATTTTGGTTCAATGTTCTTACAAATAAATCTGCAATAGTATACATTGTACTTTCTTCATGATCACCACCGGATATAATCAATGGTGTTTTAGCTTCATCAATTAGAATAGAATCAACCTCATCCAATAAAATATAATCAAGTCCTCTTTGAACTTTTTCTTCTTTTGACATAACCATATTATCTCTTAGATAGTCAAAACCTAATTCTGAATGAACCGAATAAACAACATCACATGCATAAGCTTCTCTTTTTAAATTAGTATGCATTTGTGCTTTATTAATACCAACACTTAAACCGAGAAATTTAAAAACTTGCCCCATTTCCTCAGCATCACGTTCTGCTAAATACTCATTAACTGTTGAAACAATAACACTATTGCCGCCAATAGCATTTAAATAAACGGGGGCGATAGATGTAATAGTTTTTCCCTCACCTGTTTTCATTTCTGCAACAGAACCTAAGTCAAGAATAATACCACCTATCATTTGCACATCATAAGGTCTTTTGCCTAAAATTCTTTTTGTTGCTTCACGTGAAACAGCAAAAACTTCAGGTCTAATATCGTCCTGACTCTCGCCTAACCTAATTCTTTCGCGAAATTCAATTGTTTTATTTTTCAGTTCCTCATCACTTAATTTGGCAATACTTTCTTCTAATTGATTAATTTTTTTTAATGTTTGCTCTGCAATACGCATTTCAGTTGATTTGAATTTAAAAAATTTCATAATTTAATATTTTATATTAAATTTAGCAAAAAATAGACAAATTAAAACAGACCTATTATAAAGATCTGTTTTAATTAGATTTTGTATATTCTATTTTAACTCAATAATCTTAATGTGTCTTGAGTGAATATATTAGTTACACCAACAATTAAACCATAGATTATGAATCCTAGTATAACTAAACCAGCAACAACAACTGTTAAAATTCCTACAAAACTCAAAACTCTTTTTCCAACTTTTTTTGTTTTTTGTTGATCATTTATAATACTGTAATTTTTATAATCCATAGTTTATCCTTTTGTTGCATTTCCTTGTCTAGAAATAGCAGCCATAATTCTCTTTCTTAAAACAAAGTACACAATCATCATAGGCAAAATAGCTAAAATTGTAGCAGCCATTCTTACCGATAAAATTATTTGTGCTTCGCCACCATCTACTTCAACTCTACCGGTTGTAAATAATCATAAGTTAATTGGTGCATAATAACCAGCAGTTTTACCAGGTGCTGCATCTCACAATAATGCAGGTCATGTATATGAATTCCATGAAGCAAGAGCAGTCAAAATAATAACTGTTCATGTTGTGGCTTTAACCATAGGCAAAGCTACATTAAAGAAGTACTTAATTCCACTTGCCCCGTCAAGCATTGATGATTCCTTAACTGAATTTGGAATAGCTTCAAAAGCGTTTTTATACATATATGCATTAAAAATTGATGTAGCAAATGGGACAACCATTGAAATAATAATTAATGGATTTTTAGTACCGATTCAACCGGCTTTAGAAACTAACGTATATTGTAAAGACAATAAAGTAATTTCAGGAATAACTAACAATGATAATAGCATTCCGAAAAATGCATTTTTTCCTCTTCAATTTCTAAGAGATAATGCATAACCAAGTGTAGTTGCAAAGAATAATCTGACAACAACAGATAAAGCTGTAAATCCAGCTGTAAATACTAGTGCTTGTAGATAACCTTCCTGTAGTGATTGTAGGAAATTACTAAAGTAAAAACTAGTTCCCAAATTGCCACCAAACTCTTTACCATTTGACAAGAATTTTTCATAATCAAATGGTCATCAAGCAATCTTTGAACCTGGTTGGCCATAAAATCTTGGGTCAACAAGCGATTGCTCAATCATAAAGTAAAACGGAAGAACAACTAAGAAACTAAAGAATGTTAATATAGCAATTTTAAATGATCAAGAGAATATTTTGCCTCATACATTTGTTGTTGAATAAGGCTTGGACATTAATTCTTGTTTAGATTTTAAAGCTGATTTTTCTCTTTTGTATCTCAGCTTTAAGCTTGTTGATAACATTTCTTTCTCCCAATTTAGTTTTTAGTTTAAAAATTGATGATACTGATTTCTTCAATGTAAATGAAACTAAGGTACCTAGTATAAATAAGAACACTGAAGCAGCAGCGGTTCTTCCGAATTCTCCAGATTTTGTTGCTTGAAAAATGTAAAGCAATAACGTACTACCATTTTCTGTAATAGAAGCTGAGGCATCGTTATTATATAAGGCCAACGGAAAGACCTTAATACCATTAATAATTCCTATCGTAAATAAGAATGAAATTGTTTTTTGAATTGAAGGTAGGGTAATTTTAAAGAATTGAGACCCACTACTTGCGCCATCAATTGCTGACGATTTATATAAGTCAGGATTAACTGATAACATTGATGTGGTTAGAATTAACACTTGAAAGGCCAATCCTCCTCAAATCCCACGGATCAAGATCACTATAAAGGGATTTCATCTATTACCTGAACCATACAACAGTGGAAAGATAGCACCTTCACTTGTTTTACCAAAAATAGCTGAGAATGTTAGCGAAACAGCTACAGCACCAGTCATGTATGGTAAGAAGAAAACAGTTTGTCAAAAACTACGTGCATATCTTCTAATTACTGTTGTAATAGCAGAACTTATTAATATTGATATTGAAAGCCCTATTGGTAGAGCTACAACAGCATATAGCAATGAATTAACAACTGCTACATCAAATTTAGGATCATTAAAAACCCCTGCTTTTCCTTTTGTTTGATAATAATTTGCTATTGATCATCCGAATCCTCTAAATGATGTTGGGGCACGGAATGATACAATAATAACAAGAATAAATGGAATAATAATCATAAACGCCAAGGCAATTAAGGAAGGCAACATCAATAAAAATGGTTTTCAAAATGGTGTCTTAGTATTTAATATACTTAGAGCTTCCCCTGTCTTTTTGATACGATATTTTTTTCAAAAGTAAGTGTTCATTAAACTCTTTCCTTTGTATCAACATCAAACAAATGGTACAATTCTTTTCTTTTAATACTTAATCTAACGTTTTCACCAATTTCATATTTTGTTTTAGCCGAAAGGAAAACATTAGCAATCTTATCAATTGATTTTATATAAATTTGGGCTTGGATTTCTTTTCCTAGATATTCAACTAATTTAATATCACCAGTAATAATTCCGTTTTCGTCTTCAACCAACGATTCACCGCGAAATCCTAAGTCAATAGTTGCTTTTTTGTAATTTTCAGGGGCTTTAATTAATTTTTGTCCTTCGTAATATACATATCCATCTTTAATTGGTGTTTCAAAAATAGTCATTTCAGGAACACCAAGGAATTTAGCAACAAATTCATTTTTAGGCGTTAAATAAAGTTCCATTGGAGCGCCAATTTGTTGAACTTTGGCAGTAGACATGCAAATAATTTTGTCACTAATAGACATAGCTTCTTCTTGATCGTGGGTAACAAAGACTGTTGTAATTCCAAGTTCTTGTTGAATAGAACGTATCCATTTTCTTGTAGAAACACGTAGCTTAGCATCAAGGTTTGATAATGGTTCATCCAATAGAAGAATCTTTGGTTTCTTAACAATAGCTCTAGCAATAGCAACACGTTGTTGTTGCCCCCCTGATAACTGCGTTGGTCTCTTACGTAAATTTTTAGTAATTTCAACTCTTTGAGCAACATCTAAAACATCTCTAATAATTGCTTCTTCTATTGTTAAAACATCTTTGCCTAAAATTCTAATTTCTTTTTGTAAATCATCTGGCAATAAAGCAATTAATTCATTTAATGACTTCTTTAAATTTCTTGTTTTTATATTATTGCTTTCTAAAATTGGAATAATTAAAGAACGAATAGCTTCTTTGTATACTGTTTCCGTCTCAATCTTCGTATGTTTTAAACGTTCCTTAATTTGCTTAATTTGCATTCCGATAGAATCGATCTTTTGAACAACAATTTTTTCTCTCAAAATTTGTTTTGCTTCATTGACCTTTTGAGTATATTCAAGTCTACTTTCATTATATCTTTTAACATACTCATTTTTAAGATTCTTAATCTTTTCTTTAAGATGTTGTTTAATTTCTTTTCTTTTATTAGAAAATTCAACTATAATACTCTTTTGCTTTTCAAATAAATCACCACACCCTGACTTATCTCTAACCATCATAATTTCAATTTGTTCTTTAATTTCACTTATTCTTGCAGCGCGTTCAATTTCTAAGTCATTAAGTAACTTATTTGTTTCTTCCCTAACATCTTTAATATCTTTTAAAACTTTTTTAGTTAAATTAGATAAGATAGCCGTTTTTTTAGTAACAATGAAATTATAGTTATTTACTTCATTATCAATAATATTGTTATATTGTGTTTTTAACTCAGTTAAATAATTTCTTGTTTCGCGCGGATTATCAATAGTGTGGTATAGTTTTGTTCTTGTTTCAGAAATAAGTTCTTCAGAAACACCATAGAACTTAAATATTAGTTCAAATATTTTTTGTTGAGCTAATTTTGATTTTTCAATAATTTCTTCTTTTCAGTGTTTATCATTCAATAGTGGAAATGCTATGTTATCATAAACAGTCATATGAGGGTATAAAGCGTAATTTTGGAACACTAACCCCAATTCTCTTTGTTGAGGTGAAAACTTTGTAACATCTACACCAGAGAAAAATAACTTTCCACTTGTAGGACGCAACAAGCCAGAAATGGCATTCAGAGTAGTAGTTTTACCTGAACCTGAAGGGCCTAGCAATGTAACTAACTCTCCTTTTTCAATCGCAAAAGAAGCATTATCAACAGCTAGTGATTCACCAAAGTCAATGACTAAATCCTTGACTTCGATCGCAGGAACTAATTTTTTAGCCTGATAACGTTCTTGAGAAAAACCGTGAATATGGCTTTGCGTTATTTTTTTATTTTCCTTTTTCATTTATTTTACTTCTTTCTTTGATTGTTTAGTTCCTAAAAATTCAAAAATATTATTTTGTGGATTAACAAATTTTTGTTTATTTTTTTTCTCAATATTAAATGGATACATAAATTGATATGCATCATTAATCAAATCAGAGCCATGAGCTTGATATTCTTTTGACAAATCAACTGGCAATTTAAATTTAAGGTTAAGGTCTTGACCGCCGACAGAAATATTAACACCTTCTTTAGCATAAAATCCTTTATTGTTGAAATATCCGTCATTAAAAGCCCTTGCAGCATAAGGTAATAAATAAGACAATACTGCGCTCTTTTCGGTTTTTTCATAATCATTAACAAATGTTTTAAAATCTAAAGCGTCAATTCTTGGTAATGTCCAACCATTAGCCAACATTTCAATACTAAAGTTTTTTTCAAATGAATCGCCAAAGAATACATACGCAACGTATCTACTATATGAATTATTAGACCAATTATCAGATACTAGTCTTACATTTTTACCTTGAAGAATATTCTCAACATAAGCACTATCAAGATTTGATAATTTTCTTTCACGCTCTGTTGTACCCTTAGTATTTTGCTCTAAAGTATCAATTAATGGAATTCTAATCTTAATTTTTTGTCCATTCTCAAAGGTTGTTTTTGAGGTCAGATTTTTTTTGATTGTAACTTCGATAGTATCACCATCAAATACTTGAGTTACTTGCCCCTCAACAGCCCCAAAGTTTTCTCATAATGATAAAGCGATTTTTTTAGTTGTCCCTTTTTCCACATCATCAATAATTTCAGTTTCAATAACATTATCTAATGTTTTCCCAACACTGTGATAATTGCTAGGTTCAAATAAAAAAGTAGCATTTAATTTTAAATTATCATAGTATTCTTTTGTTTTTTCATTTTGACAAGAAACGGACAATAGTGGAAAGGTAAAAATTGGTGCTAATAAAAATAATTTTATTTTTTTCATTTCTTCCCTTTTGTTAAAAAAACACAAAAATTTTGTATTTTTTTATTTTGATATTATGCAAATAATTTAAGAATTTCATTAATAAAATCTTCAAATTTAACTGGTTTTTTATTTAAAACCTTGTTAACAATAGCTCTACCAGCGGAACCAATTGATTCTCTTAGTTTATCAGAAGATGTTGAATAAACGTCTTCTGCTGGTTGATATTCATTGCTATTTGTTTGGATTTTTTTGAAGTTTTCAAATGCAATTTTTGATGCTCTATTTAAACCTTTAATTTTATTTACATCTTGATTAATGTAATCTGCAGTTGGCGAAATATAGCTACCAAAGTAATTAAATGCATCAATTGGCTTAACATCTTTGTATTCAGTAGTTCTACCTTTATTTGTAAAACTTATTGATGCTATTTTTTCCTTAAACAATCATTGTACAAATAATTGGGTTGCCTTATCTTCTTTTTCATTAGCATGAATCAAAACAAGTGAAGGCCCTTGAATAAATACTGATTTTTTATCTTTAGAAGCATCTTTAACCAATGGAGTACTAATTCAATCAGCATCTTTAAAATTCAATAATTTATCAGCGGTAAATACTAATTGTGAAATTAAACTCTTATCAACTAATACATATGAATTTCCATCATTAACAAATGTTGGACCTAATGAAACTACTCTCTTTATTTCATCAGCACTAAGTGCAATTTTTAGTGTACTTGATAAAACTAGGTTATTGTTTTCAACACTTCCGGCTAATAAGCGATAATTATTATTTTTATTAAATTCATCAACTAATTTTGCCCCGACTTCTTTAGATGCTAATTGTTTATCATATTGGTCAACAGTAGTACCTTGTGATAAATTATTTGCATAGATATTATTTATGTGTTTTCCTGATTTGAATTTTAATACAACATCATTGCCATCTTTATCGTTTTTATTTACAAGTTCATATAATTTTTCAACTTTATTTTTTTGATCCTTAATATAATTTATTGTTTCTGTATCACCATTTATATATGTATGTGAGTATCCGGCTGTTGAACCAATGCTTATTGCCATATTATGTTTAGTTAATAAGCTTGAACCATAAGCTCCACCACCACCAATTCAAACTGCTCCAGATTTAATACCATCAAAAATAGTTTTTGTTATTTTTTTAAATAATTCATTTTGGAATGTGCCATTTTGTTTAAACGATTCATAATCATACCCACCAGTAAGATCATGACCTGATGAAGGATTAATATATTGTTCACTTACATTACCCTTAGTAATAGCAACATTCATAACATTAACAACTGATGCTAATGAGTCAATGCCTAAAATAGGTTTATTTAAATCACTTGGATATAATTTTTTGGCAGCAATAGCAAAATTAATTAACTTATCATATTCTTGAAAAATAGAGTCATCAAGTGTTAAATTTAGTTCTAAGATACTTTTTTTAGCAGCTTCCATATCAGTAGCTTTGCTCTTTGCTCACTCAGTGTCTACGTATCGAGCATCACTCTGCGATGTTTTTTTGTAATAATCAATGTATTCTTTAACTTTTTTGGTTGAAGCATCTTCGCCCATTTTTACACCAGCATCTTTTAATTCTTTTAATAATTTACCTAAAAGAACTTTATTAACTGATTGCATTTCAGAAGATCTTGAAAATGGCACTACTCATTTTTCTTTTGATTCTAGATTACCACCAATTTCATCATTAACATGCTTAAATGCTTCGGCAATATTCAAATTTTCATAAACATCATTTGGTAAGGCCAAATTCATGTCCAACTTTGCCAATATAGATGCAGCAGTTGGGTAGTTAATCATTATATTTCAAAATTCTTTTGTTTCTTTTGCACTTAATTTAGTTTCTAAGGCATTTGTTGAATAACCATTTGGTGTAAAAACGATTTCAACAGGTAAATAACCTTTTTCAGTCTTTTTAGCTTGTTCTTCAGCTGAACCAGATTTTAATCATTTGTTAAATTCACTAACAATAGTTTTTAATCCAATACCTTGAACATTATTTTCAGAAAAACCAGTAGCAATTTTTAATTTGCCATCATAAACTTGGTCATATCTAGCACTAGAATGTGAAGGACCACATGATGCCAAAAACATAGGGACTGCAAAAAGTGATAAACCACTTAATGAGAATAAAATTTTATTACTTTTTTTCATTATTTATCCTTTCATTTTTTTACTTAAAAACAAAAAACAATAACGATCAGAAAACTAATCGTTATTGTTCAGTTGTGAAATGTGAGTTTTGATTTGGGTAATTCACAATATAAATTTTACTACTTTTTAAATTTTATTAATTTAATAAAAGCGACGGATTTTTATCAATTCATTCGATTTTAAACCCAAAAATAGCATTTAAATTGCTAAGAAACTTATGCAAATTAATTTTAAAATATATTATTTTTTCTAGGTTTTAGCTAGTTTAACATTTTTTGAACTATATTTCTTTACAAATGTTCTTAATTTTATTAACGAATGATTTAATGATGATCTTGACTTATAAATTTTTTTACTAGCCAATAGTTCCACCAGGTTAGATAGACTACTATCAAGATTATTTTTTTTAATTTTAAAGAAAGCTAATTCCTGCTTAGTAAAAAGAAATGTTAGGTTATTTTTTTGCACAAAATCATAGTTTTCTAAAAACTGGATATTAGCATTAGCAATTCGTTGTTGATTATATATATCAAAGTTTGTAATGCGATTTATATTATTAAAATAATCTCGTTCAATTTTATATTCTTCAAGTTGATAATATGAATTAACCGTTTCAATGGCTTTTAAAAAATCACAAATATGTTCAATTTTTTTTAAATAAATTAAAAATTTATTTTCTCTTTTTAATAATTTAAATTCAAGATTATATTTATTTAGTATAGTCAAACATTGTAGAGCATTATCAAAATTATAAAACTTCAATTCAAGATGATTTGAAGAACTCTCAAAATTTGAGACTGAGCCAGATGCTAAAAAGATGCCAGAAAAATATTCACGTTCATATTTTAATTTTCCGTTATAAAAATCTGCAATTTCAATAACAAATTCATTTTTTCTCTCTAAAAAATAAGGAATTGATTGTTCTACTAAAAGCTGCTTAATAAATTCAAATATTATTTTATTATTAATGATTAATTTAAAAGCATTTTCTTCTATTTTTGACGTAGCAAAAACACCACTTAACAAGTTTAATTTATCTTGTTTTTTTAATGGTCTATTTATAATTTCTTCTTTGATTGTTTGAGTAAACGTTTTATTTCCCATAAGTTTATTTTAGTTATATTATATTAACACATTTTTAAATAAATAAAATATGTCCTTTATTGTGGAACATATTTTATTTAAAATTATTTTATTTCTTTTAATTGTGGAAATAAGAGAATATCTCTAATTGAATCATTTTGAGTTAGAAGCATTACCAAACGGTCGATCCCAATTCCGCAGCCACCTGTTGGCGGAAGACCATATTCTAAAGCGTTAACAAAATCTCAATCAATTTCGTTTGCTTCTTCATTACCATTTTCTCTTTCCTCAAGTTGGGACTCAAATCTTTCTAGCTGATCAATAGGATCTGAAAGCTCAGTAAACATATTAGCAAATTCTTTGGTTCCAATAAATAATTCTGCTCTTTGAGTAAAACGGTCATCATCTAATTCTTTAAATGCTAAGGGACTAATCTCAATGGGATGGCCATAAACAAATGTAGGTTGTATTAATGTTTCTTCGATATATTTCTCAAATAGTTCATTAATAACGTGACCTAACTTATAATATTTTTGCGTCTTGATTCCATGTTGTTTAGCTAATTCAAGGGCCTGAGCATCACTTAAATTACGGACATTAATTCCTATTTTTTGCGAAACGGCATCAACCATATTAATCTTTGCAAAAGGGTATTTAAATTCTATTTCATAGCCGTTAAATTTAACATTTTTAATATTTAACTTTGTGGTTAAGTGTTTAAATACGCCTTCCGTTCTTTCCATCATTCCTCACATATCTGAATATGCTTCATAAAATTCAATTGAGGTAAATTCAGGATTGTGTGTACTATCAACCCCTTCATTACGGAAAATACGTCCAATTTCATAAACTCTTTCCAGACCACCAACAATACATTTTTTTAATGGCAATTCTGTGGCTATTCTTAAATAGAATTCACGGTTTAAAGCATTATAAAATGTTTTAAAAGGTCTAGCTGCAGCTCCACCTAATATTGGTTGCAATACAGGAGTGTCAACTTCGAGATAATCTAAATTATCAAAAAATTCACGTACACCTTTAATAATTTTGGTTCTTAAGATAAAAGTATTTTTTGATTCTTCATTAACTATTGTATCAACATAACGATGTCTACGTCTTTCTTCTGCATCAACTAAACCATGGTATTTATCAGGCAATGGTTTTAATGACTTTGTTAATAAAACAAGTTTTGAGGCCTTGATCATTAATGCTTCGGTATGGGTTTTAGAGATAAATCCCTCAACACTAATAATGTCACCTAGATCTAATTGTTTTAAAACTTCTTGAGAAAATTCATCTAATATTTTTTTATCAATATAAATTTGCATTTTACTATTGCGGTCCTGTAATACTAAAAAAGGACCACGTTGAGCGACAACCCTACCATTAAAAACAACAAATTTATTTTCAGCATCAATTGCTTCTCTTGTTTTGCTTTCATACAATTTCATTATTTCTTGCGATGAAATTGTTGGTCTAATAGTTGAATTAAATGCTCTAATATTTTTTTGCGCTAAGATTGAAATTTTGTTTCTTCTTATTTGTTCTTGTTCTGAATATTTTCTTTCCATAAATTTATATAATCTTTCAAAATAATATCCTAATCGTAATAAGGAATGATGTGAATATGTGTTCTAAAAATTGCTTGTCCAGCAGCTTCATTATTATTTATAACTAATTTGAAACCAGAAGCATTAAGCTTATCTGTTTGTAATAAAGCTAATTTTCTAGCTTTTTTGACCAATTTAACCAAGTTTTCTTCTTCAATATCGTATAAGTTTTGTGAAAACTCTTTTGGTACAACCAAGAAATGGCCTTTTTCTACTGGATCAATATCTAGAAAAGCAATAACATCAGCGTCCTCATAAATAATTGTTGCGGGTATTTCTCTATCAATAATTCTCTGGAATGTATCTTTTTCCATAATTTTCTTTTTTTTAAATTAATCCTTCCACTTTAAATAATTCTAAAACAATTGGGTTTAGCTCTGTTAACTTAAATCCTAGATTGTCTATTATGTACTTATTAGCCTCTCTAAACAAAGTGTTTCCTTTTGAGACAACAATATAGTTAGCAATAATACTTTGTTGTGTTGCATCATTTCATGGGGTATTTTCAAAAGTAAAAATTTTCTTATCAACAATTTCATTTTTTAGATTTTTTACTTTTTTAGATAAATATAATGGTGCTAATTTAATTACATATGAAGCATCAATTTTTTTATCATTAATAACATCGATAAATGTTGGATACTTATCTAGGTTATAATCATTTGCATTAGTTTGGTCTATAAATTTCTTATCCTTATATTCTAATTCAGCACTAAAATCGTAATAATGTCTCGATCCAAGTTCCTTAATACTTAATCTCATTGGCGCTCTTAGAATTTGACCACTAAAAGTTATCGAGTCTTTTAATTCAAACATAAGAGTATATTTTTTGTTTTCTAAAGTTATTTCTTTAGTAAATACTTTTTCATTATCATTTTGTCTTGTAAGGCCTTCGAATTCAATATCCTTAGCATTAAATACTTTTAAATTTTCTTCCTTATCTTGTTTAGATTTGAGCGATGCTGTGGCCTTAATTTTTGGTAACTTCTTTTCTTGAGCAAGAATTTTTGCTAATTTAAAATAGTCCTGGTCTAATACTTTTTTAGTTTTTGGATCTACAAAACCAAAAACAGGTGAAGTAAATTTTTTGGCTGTGTAAAATGAGTTTGATAAATCGCCTGTTGTTTCTGAATTAGCAACAATTCCGTTAAATGCTCTTAATGTTTTAAGTTCAAATCCTTCTGAAGCACCAGTTTTTAAAATATATTCGGGATATTTGGCAACCGGATTGTAATCATACTGTTGAGTTTTTTTAGGATTATATGATGCTAGATTGTTAAAATCGTTAAAGGTTGAAATATTTGCCTTACCAATTCTTAAATTCATATCTTTTGTATCAGTAAATGATCATCTTTGGATAAGGGGGTTTTCAAGAAGATACTTAATTAAATAAAGATTATTACTTGAAAAATCAAGGGCATCATAAATATCTTTTTTTAACAATGTAGTTGAATCTTTCTTTATTTCCTCTTCGAGACTTACTTGATATTTATCTAGGCCATTTTGATTAACGGATAGTTTTTTAAACTCATCTCTTGATTTTAATAGATAAATTTTAGAAACTAGCATTTTTTCTAACTCTAATCTAAGATTTTCCTGCAAGAATTTAGAATTCTTCATTAAAAATATAAATTCATCTTCGCTAGGAATATTTTCAGGGGCTGGATTATAGGTGCTAGTGTCAATATTTAATCGAATAAAATCATGTTTTAGATTTCAAAACTTTTGAGCATCAGTATTTAGTGAAACAGAGGCATAATATTTAAATAAGTCATATAAATCTTTATGAAGCTGATTATTTTTATTTTCAATCGCAGAAGCAATTTTGTCTTTTTGATTAATATTTTTTAAATCATTAACATAAAATTTTTCAAGATATGTATCAACAACTGATAAAATCATTTGATTCTTTGATGTTTGCTGTTTTAAAAAACCTGATTGATAACCCGGGGTTTCAACATTATTTTGTGATTTATTATTTGCACATGATACTAGTAATGGAACACCAGAAAATATTAGAGGTGATAAACTAAGCAATACTTTTGAAAGTTTTTTCATTTTTTTCCTTTCCTTATAAAAACTTTTCTATTCTAAAACATATTTAACTATGATGTCAAATAAATAAGAAATAATATCTTTATTATCATGTGGTTTAATTATAAATTTATTTGTATTTGTATCATATTCGAAGTCAGCTACAAGATTATCATTAATTTGTTTCTTAATAAAATCTTTTATTTGACCATATTTTTTATTTACAATAGTTGCCTTATTTGTTTGTTCTAGTGTTGAAATATAGTTTAAAGCTCCTTTAATATCTGCATCATCAAAGTTTTTTTCTTTATCCGAATCAATAGGAGTAAATTTTTGTTGTTTTAAATATTCTTTGAATGTATCTTGTGAAAGAAGATCGTTAATTTGATATGTAGTATCTAATATATCGGCAAAAATAGTATTTAAATTGAATAATTCACTAGTAAATGTATTTTTGTAATTTGCTTTTGATTTAATTGCTAAATCTTTAACAATTAATTTTTGAACAGCTTCCACTGTATCAAACTTGTGTAAATTTTGAATTAATATTCCTTTTGAAGATACTGAAACAAAATTTTCTCCGACCTTGTAAATAGCGTTAATTTTATTGTCCTTATTACCTTTCGCAAATACATCTTTAAATGCATTTCCAAACAATTTGTTAAATTCCTTATCTTCAAGGTTATTAATTATTTTCTCAACTTCGTTATTATACTTAGCATATTCCTCAACGTAATCAGCATTTTTTTCTTTTGAAGCAGGTTCCGCATTCAATGCACTCTCAAGTTTTGACTTAAAATTTGTTTCAAGATTATTATAACCACTAAGTGATTTTAAAACCTCAATTAGCTTTTTCTTTAAATCCTTAAACAAATCATTCTTTTGAGTATATTTATAAATACCTTTATCAGTTTGTGCGTCACCTAGTAAAATTGATAGTAGCCCAAAGTATGAAGATGGTTCACTTGAAGAAATTGCTTGTTTTAAATTAACAAAACCCTTTGACCCAAATTTTGAAGCATTTGCCTTATCAGCTGATAAATATTCAATTAATGTCTGGTCATTTTTTGCATGTCTTTCATCATCTGAAGTAATGTTATCGTTTTTTATTAATGTGCTAAATCCTCTAAAATCATTTAATGCATCAATTGCAAGTTTTAATTTATTGTGCGTATTATCTTCCGGATATGCTGAAAACTTAAGAAGATTAATTATTTCAGCCTTTGTTACAACTCATGGTTTTTCAGCGCCGGTTGTATCTTGATGAGCAGACAATGAAAATTCTGATAAAATGGCTTGTTTTCTGTCGATTCATGGCTTGATAAATCTTTCAGGATTTCTAAATTCCTTAACAAATGATGTTGTAACAAACATCGGAATTTTGATTGAAGCTTGTGAATTTGTTTGTGACTCAATCGAATCCTCTGCTGGCAATACATAATTTTTGTTTTCATGAGCAAAAGGCAAAAATATTTTTTGGCCTTTTTTAGCTATTTCAACTTTTTTGCCATTGTATTCATAAAAAACATCTTTATTGGCTAGTATACCATTTTTTAATTCATTGTATGTTCAATCAGTATTAACTTCGGTTTTATATCTACGATAAGCATTTTTGTTGATTTCTAAATTAACTCGGTATTCCAAAGCTTGTTTCTCATTTTTTGATGATCCTCATGATGGCTTCGAAATCTCTTCTAAGAATTTTTCTTCTCATTTTTGTTCAAGGCCGTATTGCTTTTGATACTGTCTTTTTAAATCATCAATTTCTTTTTGCACTTTTTCTTTAATTTTATCAATCGAATCTAGGGCAAAAGATTTTTCATCTGTTTTTGCTTTGTCGGCATTATAAACTGCTTGATATCATAAAGAAGCCTCATACTCTTTCTCATAAAGATATTTGGCAATGTTTTTTTCAATAGAATCAAAAATATTTTTGTTTTTATTTGTTAGAGTAGGATTTTTGTCTAGCTCGCCATATGTTAAAGTTTTAATAGAACCATCTGGTTGAATGATTTTAATAATTGAGCTTTTTTCATCCAATATTGGAGTTGGAGCAGGTAGGGCCTTCGAAGCTTGAACAAGTGGAATAGAAATACCAGCTGCTAAAACAGCTGAAATGGCGGTTGCTCAAAAAGTTCCTCAAATGACCTTTTTTCTCTTAGCTTTTTGTTCAGTGGTTATTTGTTTTTTAAATTTTTCTGACATATTTGCCTTTCATTCTGAATATAGTAATGTACAAATAAAAATATTCATATTTAATTAATTAAATAAGATAACAAAATTTTACCACTTTTTACATATATTTTGCTAACAACAAAACCAAGTTAACACAGGCAGGTTAAGCAATATTTAGTAGAGAATTAGCAAATTAAATAAATTAAGGTAAAAATAAATTTAAATTATAATTTTAAAATATGACTAAAATTTTTAACCATAAACTTGACATCTTGAAAGAATTTATTAATATTTGTAGTAAGCATGAGCTCTGATATAGTCTTGATTTTAATAGTCTTTTAGCAGTGGTTAATAACCTGGAATATTGAAATGAAACTGATCATTATGAAGCAATGATGACTTTTGAATCATATGAAAAACTAAGACAATTATATCCACACAAGGTAATTGATTCGGTCAAACACTCTGACTATTATTCGTTACAAAATAAATTTGTTGAAGATAGTAAAAATATATACAATGATTGCCCTTTTGTTGATATTAATTTAATCATTCCCACAACGATTAAAAAAATAAAAAAGATGTATAAATTTTCTAATAAAAGTAAAAGCTTTATACAATATTATGCTACTATGAATTATTCAAATATTCCTAAAATTAAAAACAAAATTATTATTTCTAAATTCCTAAAGGCTTTAAAAAAATCGATAAACTATAAGGATTTAGTAAATGATCTAAACGATGATATGTATGAAGGTTTTGTTATAACATCACCAATAATTAATCATTTTTTTCTAACAAAATGATTAACAAATACTAACTATAACATTCGTATTTTTGAAAAAGATGGGCTAAAACTTCATGTTATAAATGAATATCAAAATTATTTAAGAAACATCTTTGGAAGTGATTGAAAAAACATTAAAGAAATTGCAGTTCCATATCACTTTGGCTCATGTATCGACATTATAAAAAGTGTTTCTAACAACGATGATAAATAATTAAGATTTTCTTAAATTAAAATAAAAAACCAGTTTATTACTGGCTTTTTTTCTTCAACTAATTACGCTCTTTTTTCAGCTATTCTTCTTTTTTTGGTTTGAGTAGCAACTTTTATTCTAGCAATACCAAATACAATTGCTGAAACAATTATTAATATTAGCGTAATACATATGAATACAAGTAATACTATTTTCGTCAATGTGAATGCAGAGATAAATAAAGCGATCCATATTGGTAAGCAAGATGATAACATGCAATATGAGGATACTATGTAAGATTTTTTAATTTTCTTTGATAGCAAAAATGCTGATAGAGCAATAATAGCAGTTGATAGTATTAATCCAAATATAATAAATAATATAGTTATAATCATTTTAATTTTCTTTTTCCTTTTTTATTAATCATTTTCGTTCTTGATGTTTTATATCCTTAATATGTCCTAATTCAAGATAAATAACTTTATCCGCAATTTGCGCAACATCAGCATCATGTGAAACAATAATTATCGTAGTTCCATAATCGCGGTTGATTTCTTGAAGAATTTTTAAAACAATTCATCCTGTTTTCTCATCAAGAGCACCGGTTGGCTCATCAGCAACAAGAATATCAGAATTTTTAGCTATTGCTCTTAGGATAGAAACACGTTGTTGTTGACCACCTGACATTTGTGAAGGGTATTTAAACATACATTCTTCAAGGTCGAAATCCTTAAATAATTTCTTAATATCCAAATGTTTTGACTTGTCCTTCTGTAAATAAGCGCCGGTCTCAACATTATCATAGCTATTTAAATTTTGCAATAAATTATAGTTTTGAAAAATAAATGAAATATTATCGCGTCTAAATAGCGTTTGTCTAGATTCATTTAGATAAGGCAAATTTATATTATTAACAATAACCTTACCACTAGTTGGTCTATCTAGTGCACTTATTATATTTAAAAGCGTCGATTTTCCTGACCCTGATTTACCATACAATATTGCAATTTCGCCCTTTTTTATGGTTAAAGATACACCTTTTAGAACATCGGTTGCAACGTTTCCTGATAAATAAGTTTTCTTAACATCAAAGACTTCGACAATATTGCCATCGCTATTCTTTTCCTTTTCTAATCCATCTTTTTTTCGAGGTTTATTATTTGCTAATTTATATTTTTTTAACGTTGCACTATCTAATGGATGTCCTGATATTCCATCAGCATTCGAAGCTATTGATGTCTCTTTTTTATTATTCATGGAAACATTTAAATCTTCATTTTTAGATTCAACTTTTTTATTTCTTCTTCACATTATTTTCCTTTCAAGGTGTCAATGGCCTTAATTTTATTTAAACTCTTTCAAGTAGCCATCGAGGTCAGAATAAACACTGTTAAGCAAATTGCTGCTGAGATAATAATTGTTGAATAGTGTAAAACAAGTGGCAAGACAATTTGAGATGTAGCCATCATAAATGCATTAAATACCGAAATCAATAGTAATGTTGCAGGTATCATTAATAAACAAGCAAATATTATAGTCGGAACAAAGTTAGCAAAGAATAGTGAAATCTTTTCGCGATTAGTATAACCTAAAACTGAAAACGTAGCTATTGCTCTTTGATTTGAGGCAATCATAATATTAGTGATAACAATTAATATTATAATGGAAATCAATAGCGACATAACAATAAAGGCTATTAGAATAACATTTACAGTTTCAGAAATATCAGCTATAAAACCTGCTTCAATATCTTTACTATTAACGTTAAATGAGGCGCCATACATAATATTTTTACCATAAATAGTATCGGGTTGTATTCCATAAAATTTCGTAAGAATACTGCGTGCTAAACCTTTAAATTCTTCATTTGAATTAGCTTGTTTTACAATCTTTTCATATTGAGATTCATTTATATTAAGAAGTCTAAATAATACGTCTTTATATCTTAATTTAGCTCCAGGGTGCGCTTCATTATAGGAATCAATATTATGTTCATAAACGGATATATAATTTAGGTCTTTATTAGATATAAATATGCGTTTAAAGAATTCTCAAACAGTTTGATCACTTGCACCTTCAACTTCGAATGAAGAGGTCGCACCCCAAAAACCGGTTGATGAATAAGTGGTTAAGGTATCGATCGTTTGGACTGGTGTTGTATCACTAGATAAAATACCATTAAATGCTTCATATTTTCGTCTAAAGTCTCTAGTAATTTTTTGTTTATTTTGTGGGTTTAAGAATATAGCATTTTCTAGTTCTTGTTTACGTGCGTTTTGCAAACGAGTAGTCAATGTGTCATAACCCAAAATTTTGTCTAAGATGTCCTTTCTTGTAATAAATTCACTATTAATGTATGTTTCGGATATATCAATAACTTCAAAGGTATATTTAGTTCTTGGTGGCTTTTGATTTAACGCACGATAACTAAAGCGATCAACATGGTTTAATAAATCAAATTCAATTTTTGAACCAATAGAAAGATTGTATCTTTTTTGGGCAACAGTATTGACAATCAATGGGATTGTAGTATTTTCATTATATTGATAGTTAGCTAATTTTTGTTGTAAATCTTCATTATTAGCATTGTGCATTGAAATGAATCTACTATCACCATAATATCCATAAATCTTTATTTCTTTATTATTATATAGTGTTTTAGCATAAGTATATTTTTCATTAGTTACATCATTTCAATAAATACCACCAAATGATACAAAGAAATCAAGACCTTCAATACGACGGTAGGCATTAACCAAGAAATTACGATATTCCTGTCTATATCTCGATGTTGAAACAGATTTTGGTTTAAAGTATGTTTCATTAATGGGATCTCATTCAATAAATTTAAATTGTTCGCTAATTCTTCCGTTGGATTGATTGTTTTGATATAAAGACGACGAAGTGAAATAAAAGAAGCTCGTACGATTTTTTATATCTTCTGGCTTATTGTTGGCGAGATCTTTTTGAAATTTTTCCAAATCAGTAACGGCAATAATATTTGATATGTCACTATCTTCAACATTTAAATAATCCTTACCGGTTTTTAACTTAGAAATATCAATTAAATATTGAGTAGCTTGCATTTCTTTTGATACACGCTTAAATATTTGCGCGACTCTAGCTCTTTGCGTTTCAGGCAAACTAGCATAAGTAATATCTCAAGGGCTTAATTCAACCGATAAATCAATCAAGATATCAAGTGATGATTTAGTCAACACTGTTGGTGCATACGGAATATGTGGGACATCGGTATTAAATGAACTGCCTGGTCTTAAGAAATTCGGATTAGCATAATCAAGTTGACTACCATTTGATGAAGATGATCCAGCTAAATCATTAGGAACATATAATAATGAATTTATATCAGATTTATTATAAGTAACATAAGGCCCACCTTCAGTTGTCGGGCTTTCAAGATCAAGCTTAAATTTATAGAGTCTATCTTTATATGTTTTTGTTATAGCCTTATTAAAAATGTTGTTTGACGATAAAAAGAACATAGAAATCAACGATGTGGTTGAAAATGCTAAGAATAGCGAGAACATTTTTCAGAAATTATTTAGTGCCATAGAGGCGATAAATCTTGCTTTAACTGGCAGTTTTCTAAACATTGCTGAAATTCTTTGAGCAAAATTCCCAACCTTAAACTCAACAAGACCACTCATTAACTCAATAGGTTTTTTTCTAACAGAAATTGCTGTTATTATAAAAATTAAGAAACTAACAAATAACAACGGTGCAATTATTGTACCAAGGATGGCGGAGGTGTGAATAGGAATTATATTATTTTCAAGTGTCCAGTATGAAGACAAAACATTCATTGCTGTTCCCTGTAAGGCAAAACCAACAATATAACCAAGTAAACCACCAACAAAAGCAGGGATTCAACCAAAAGCACAAAATGCAAATGCTATTTTTGAGGTTTTATAACCCTGAGCACGCAATATTCCAACAACTTTATTTCTCGCTTCAATATATCTCTTCATAATAAAGTATATAATGAATGCAACTAAGATAGTTAAAACAGAAATTAAATAGAATGTGGCATTTTTGATTGAATTAACAATAGTTCTAATGGTTACAATTCTTATCTTTCTTTCAGGATTTATATTGTCTAATTCGTCTTTTAAATAAACCTTTTTGTTAAATGAATTAGGATTAATAAGATTAATATCATTATTAAATTGCTCCTGCAATTCCTTCGGCGATTTATTATGCAAATATTTTCCATTCTCATCAACAGGTGCTTTAACTAATGCATAAGTCTTAACAGCAAAAGTTGGATATGCTGAGTTTATACGGTCAAAACCCTTTGAATTAACATAAATAATTGCTTGGGTATTAGTATCTACTTGAATATTTTCTTCATTAATAACAGGATATAAATAATCAACAGTTGAATCAATACCAATGATTAAATACTCCTGCGTATTAACTTTAACCTTGTACTTTTCATCTAATGAAGAAATAAATAATTGCATAGCATAAGGGTTCGATAGATATTTGCTTATATCACCTTTATAGACTTCTTTACCGTTTTTAGATGCATAACCATAATTAACTTTAGCGACATATGAGCCTGAATCTGAATAAGAAATTAAATTTGATATTTTAATAGGTTCTATGATTTTATATACTGATTTTTCTAAAGATGAGGTAATGTTAATACCAAATAAATCAAGTCCCTTACCATTACTATTTCTTAATTTTTGATTAAAAATATAATTAAATCTAGATAGGTCTAAATCAATAGAAGTATCGTTTTTCGATTCAACATAATAAGCAGAATTTTCAAAATTTTGTGTAATTGCTTCGATTTGATAAAATATATCCTTAACATTCGAAGACTTAAGATTATTTAAAACTTTTTTAACAATATAAGCAATATTACCTTCATTTGGATTTGGACTTAAAATATAATATAAAGGAATTTGAGGAAAGCTTAGTAGTGTCAAAGGATTTAATAGATTATTAGGAATATTTAATAATGATAAATGATTATTAAGTCTTGAATTTTCAATAACCTTTTTGAATGCCAAATCTAGTTCATAATCATCTTTAATTAACGGTTTTATAGGAGTTTTGTCATTAGTTTCAAGGAATGAATCAAGAAACATTTTTAATGAATTATTGTAATAAGTTGGAATTTGCGAGGCTGTTGCAATGTAACCAAAGTTATAAGTAAGTTCATTTGAATTCTTAATTAAAAGGTCAATTATTTTATCAATAGTTTTGGTGTCAATTCTAGCATTAATTAAATTAGATTTAAATAAATTAATACCGTGCGATTTTTTCAATAAAGAAATAAGTTCACGATTTGCTAAATTAGTATGTGCATGAGCATAAGGAATTTTTAAAAGTGTTGCTTGATACTTATTATCGCTTCCTAATATTCCTAAACTAGGAATTGGATTAATAACTTTATCAAAGTTTTGCATTGCCTTAACAAATTCAGGATTTAGCGCTAGTTTATAGATTTCATTTAGAACAAGTTTAATTTGTGCATAAGAAAGTTTTTTAGCATATTGCTTTTCAATAATCTTTTGTCCAGTATTTTGATCAATAGATATTTTATCCTCAATACGCTCAATTCTATTCAAAAAATAAGCCATCTTAATTCATATGCTATATAAAACAAACATATTTTTAATAATTGATTCCTCACCATTTGCAAGAAATGATGAACCTAGATATTTAGCAAGAAAATTATGCAAGGTTTTTAGGATTTCTATTTGTGATTTTTTATCTTTAGCATTTGAATCAATAATTGCTGATAAATAGGCTAAATCAGCATATGATTCGGGCTTTTGATTTTTGTCTTCTAATATAAAGTCGAACTTATTATCCCTTGGTTTAAGAGATTTGAGTTTTAAAAGAGATACAAAATTAAAATATTTTTCAAGTTTAGCAAGTAATTTTGATAGATTATTTAGCTCAATATCATTAACAAGTGCTTGCTGTTTAACAAAATCAAACTCAGATTTAGTCAATTTTAATAAAGTTTTAGAATTTATTGCTTGTTTTACCTTTGCAATAATCTTTTTGATATCAACTAAATCAAACTCATTAATAGGAACATTATATGACGAAGGAATAGAAAAACTGCTAGACAAATTATTTGGCAATGCTAATTTAGGCAAAATAGCCAAATCTAGTAATGAAATTTTTCCTTCCTCTTTGGTTGGAATAGAAATATTTAATTCTTTAACCAAACTTTCTGTTTTGTTTGAAAAGTTAAAAATTTTAATAATCGCATTTTGAATTTGAATAATTTTGCTTGCTGAAATTTCATTTTCGCCAACAAGGTTTAGAGAGGACATAAATGCTGCCAAATAATCAGATTGATTTAAATATTCAGTATTGTAATCGTTATAAATTTTATTATTAGCTGTAATTGGATATTTATTAATCTTAATTAATTTATTAAGTGAATTAGTGAATTGTTCAATATTTATATTTGAAAAAATACTAAATAGTCCTTCGTTAATATTCTTATATGAGCCATCTTTATTAGCGTCTAAGGCTTTGAAGAATTTTTTAGCCTCATCCTTCGTATTTTTATCTAAGTCTTGATTTATATTTTTATATGCTTGAACTCATTTTTGGTAGTAGCTGCTTTTTTGCTCTGGATCAAGTATTTTACTAAAATCTACTAAATTGAAAAGGTTCTTAATGGATTTTTTGAATTTTTCTTCATTCAATGAACTTAATAAAGAAATAATCATCCGTTCATGAGACATTGTTCAATATGTATCATTTACCGCAGTAAACGGTTTATATGGATGGCGATCGTATCAATCGTTTATTATTGCTGAAAATTTAACAAAATCAATTGATGAAAATATTTCGGTTAAAATATCGAAAATTTTTTCTTTATCTCTTATATAAACAAATAGATCTTTTAATGAAATCTTGAGTTGTGGAATAATGTATAAATTAGAAAAATTTAAAATTCCGCTTAGATTATTTATTTGTGAAACAAGATAGTTTTCCCTTTCTTCATTAGTTTTAGCCGATAGTAAATATTGTTTTTTAAAATATAAAAATATCTTTGCAAAGAAATTATGAATGAAAGCATTTGCATTTATATTTATGTATTCAAGATTTTGGTTATTATCTTGCGGCAGAGGTTTAACTAAAAATTTAATAATATCTAAAATTGTTTTTTCTAAAATAAAACGGTTAGTTTTTCCGATGGCAAGCAGTGTATGTAACCCATTGCTTTCAACAGAATCGGTGACAGCTTTGAAAATACGATATACATCACGGCGATCAAATAATTTTCCAAAATCTGTATCTAAAAGAACTGAACGTAATCTATCAACTAAGGTTTTAATTGTATTTTTTTGTGTAATTTCAAGAGTTAAATCTGGTGAAATTGATCCGAATGATATTGGTAAACTTATTGCGTTTCTAAATTGAGGATTAACAACGGCTCAACCGTTTGCACCTATTTCACCACGAACAGTATAATCTTGTTGAACAAGGTAATTATAAACTTCATCCAAGCTTAAATATTCCTTGTCATTAACTAAAACCTTATTTCACACGATATCGTCTGTAAAACCATCAATATTGCTTTGAACTAAAAATATATATTTATTTGGTCTAGGCATTGCAATTGCCCCAACGACAGTAGATCCTCCGGGGCGCTTTATTTCTGGCGTAGCAGTAGTTAAAACCAATATTTTTCCATCAACTAGGGTTGGAATTTTTGTGTTTTCAAGAAAATCATAGTACTTTTCAAATCTTATATCCGCATTAAAATATTCATTATTTGGCGTAAAATTACGAAAAATAGTTTCAACTAACGACCTAGTATAAACAGCAGGAATTTTAGTTATAAGATTGCTATTTTTATCTGGCTTTAATAAGAATTTATCAACATTTTCATTTGAAATACTTGAATGCAAAATAGATGGATTAAGACTTTCGTTATATAACTTACCGACATTATTTTCAAATCCTAGTATTTTTTTATCCTTATCACCAATATTAACAAAATGAAATACATTCTTTTTTGCGTTGCCTTCATTAACTGTTTCAACAGTGATGGTTTTTCTAATACCTAAATTATCTTTACCAACAGTTTTTTTAATATCTTCTAGTATTGAAGAACGAGCAAAACTTAAAGCATTATTACGAATAAAATTTTGAGCTACATTAAGCTTGCTAACATTTGATACATCTTGAAATTCTTCATCACTTAATGGCTGAGATCCTAATTTATTAAATTCTACTTGCTTAATATTTCATAAATTAAAGGCATCAAGGTTTTGTTTATTTTTAGGAATTCGTGTATTTTCTTTCCCTCCACTTCACGGCTGTTTAAAGGTAACATCAATATCATTTTTATCAATTGGAACCGTTTGCACAAAGGTTTGTTTATATTTATTTCCGATACTATAGGTAGTGGTTATGGTCTTATCTCAATAAGAGAAATATAAATGTTGCTCATATTCTTTAGGTTGATTTTTGCTAAATTGCTCAATAAATTTAAAGTACGATCCTTTTCAATTGGACTTATCTTCTTGATTGCTTTCATTTCAATTTAAAATGTAACGATATCAATTATATGAAACCATTCGCTCAGCTCTTCTTATTCATCCTTCCGGAATTTTATAAGTATTATTAGAAGCTAGTTCGATATATAGAGGAGAATTAGAAACTATTTTATTTACATTTGCAAATGTCCCGAGTTTAAAATCATCAACAAGGATATCATCATTAATAATATTTCATTGTGTTGTTTTTTGGTTGCCAGCAATTTTAATTTTTGCATTTTTAGCTTTTTCTTCATTAAAATATCACTTTTGATCATTTGATTTTTTTTCAAATCCCATTAATTCAAGGACTTTATTAGATTCAATAACATATAAAACACCTTCTGCTTTTCATTCATCATAATCTTGGGTCAAAAATGATGCTTGTTTAGTTACGGTATTGATATAAAGAGGCGAGGATTCTACAACGCTATCCTTAATTGTTTGTTGATTAAAAGGTCCTTTGGGACCATATGATATAGTTAAAATATCACCTAATTTTACTTTTGTTTTAAATCTTATTAAGTCATCGGTATTAACTCTGTTTACTTTAGTTACCAAAGAATATTTATTTCCCTCTTTTTGATAAACTTTAAATTTTCTATTTTCACCTGAAAAAGTAAATTCTCTAATCTTTTGGGGATTAGGGTTTTCTTTATTAATCTCGAATCTAACACTTGAAACTTGACCTGAAAGTTGTTCATAATATAATTTTAAAAAGTCTTCAGTCTTCAAATAATATTTAGGATTGGTGTTTCAATTTTCGATAGTATCTTTTATGTTTATAAAATTGTGCTCGCTTCCCGGCAAATTGATCGTATAAGAAACATCCGAACCATTTTTAGATGATTCGAATTTTATTGGTGAAGTAATAACACTATGATTATCCTTGTCGATTTGATTATATCCATGGCTAGGGATGACTCCTGAAGGATTAATATCTAAATCAACAGTTAAATCATGCAATTTAGAAACCTTATCATATGCATTTATTGTTCGTGAATATGAAGTCTTAACATCATTTAACAAAGTAAATAAAAATGTTGTTAAGAAAATTAAGATCGTTAAACAAATTAATGTAACTTTGTTTTTAGCAAGTGACCTAAAAACTTCTTTAAATAATCTCTTCATCTCTCACCCCTTCCCAAACTTTGTAATGTTAATTATATAGTTTATTAAATTATTATTTAATAAATTTTTTTAATTATGCAACAAAAAATTCTGCTCATGTATATAATGAGCAGAAAATTTAAATTTATTTTTTGGAATTTTCTTTAATAATTATCGACCATTTTCTTGGGATAAAATTAGGGGTAGGAATTTTTTTTTCATAATAAACCAAGACATTATCGATAGTAAAAAATTTATCTAAACATAAAGTATTAAATTTAATTTTTAATATATTCTTAATATTTCTAGAATTATCAATTTCCTTTTGAAAATTAGTTGATTTTAAAAAACAAAAAATTGAACCTATTTTTCCAACATGATGAGATATTTCAACAAGATTCTTTAATTCTGAAACTGCTCTTGCGCTTATAAAATCAAATCTTTCCTTTTCTAATGATTCTTCTGATCTTATTTTAAGAATCCTTACATTTTTTAAATTACATTTTTTGACTACAAGCCATAAAAAATTTACCCTTTTTTGCATCGGCTCATAAATTGTAAGATTAAAATTTTGACTATATATTAAATAAGGGATAATAGGAAAACCTGCTCCTGAACCAATGTCAAGAACCTCCTTATTACATAGATTTGCAATATTTTTATTTATATTTTTAAAAATAAGAATTGATTCTATAATGCCCTCTTTAATTAATTTTTCACCGTAAAAACCTGTTAAATTATACTTCTTATTTTCCTCTTCAATTAACTGATAATATAAATAAAGTTTAGCAATTATGTCTTCATCTTCAATGCAAAGATATTGAGTTATAATTCTTCTAAATTCTTCCATTACTATATTCTTTATAAATTTCACTTATTGATGTGCTATTAGTATTAGCCTCAATAACTAAACCAAGAAATTCGGCCATTGATAATTCTTTTAGCTTCTTAAAATGTGATAAATGTGAGTGATCTACTGAATTAGTTATTATAACTTCATCAATGATAGGATTGCTTTCAAACATTTCAAAACCTCTTGAAAATAACCCGTGTGTTGCAGCGATAATAACTTTGTTAGCGCCTTGTGCCTTTAGAGTTTCTGCGGCATGTATAATAGTTCCACCAGTATCAATAATATCATCGTAGATGATTACATTTTTACCATTAACATTACCTAAAACGCCCATAATTTCAGATACATTTGGGCCAGTTCTTCTTTTATCAATAATTGCAATTGGTTCATCGGAATTTAGGCATTCTGATAATTGACGTGCTCTAACTGCGCCGCCATGATCAGGAGAGACAATAACAAATTTATCTTTTCTTTTTCTTAATTCTTTAGCAAAAATAAATTGACCTCTTAGATCATCAACAGGAATATTAAAAAAGCCTTGAATTGATGCATTGTGCAAATCAACAACAATAATTTTATCAGCACCAGCAGTTTCTAATAAATCAGCAACAAGTTTGGCTGAAATTGGATGTCTGCCGCTTGTTTTTCTATCTTGTCTTGCATAACCATAATAAGTAGTAACACAAATAATTCTTTTTGCGCTAGCACGCTTCAGTGCATCAATAAATATCAAAAGACTCATCAAATTATCATTGACTGGTTTTCCTGTATTGTTGATAACAAAAACAGTTTTATTTCGAACAGTTTCGTCGGGATAAACTAAATTCTCGCCGTCAGCAAAAACAACTTTATTAACCTTTTTAACATCAGTGTCTAAATATTTAGCAATTTCATTAGCTAGTTTTTCAGAATTGTCCATCCCAAAAATAATTACATTTTCATCTAATTTTTTCATTTTTTTTAGCTTAAATTTTCCTTCCCTAATTTTTAATATTAATTTTAATATATTAATGTGTTAATATTTAACTTTTTCTTAGATTATTACAAAATTAAAAAAATAAGCCAAGTTGACTTATTAATTATAAGAAATGCTTATAGATCTTACGATAAATAATTTTGGTTATTATCACAAGAAATGTATAGGTCGAAAGCAACAGTGCAAGCCAAGCATAAAATATCGAGGGTAGCGGTGCTAGTTGCAAGGAAGTATTTAGCTTTGGAATATAAGGAAGAGCAGTTACCAATGCAACTCCGGTCAAGGTTGAAATAATCACCGGAGTAGAAGCGTTAGATTTAATTAGTGGCACTTTATCAGTTCTTAATAGATGAATAACAAAAGTTTGTGTTCACATTGAGATGACTAATCATCCGGCTCAAAACATCAATCTAAATTCTTTTTGTTGTTCAAGAGATAAATTACTATAATCACTAATTTTGGTAAATGTTGTTTGTTTAATTGCTTGTGGAATGATAACAAAAAATAATAAACAAAACGACATAACATCAACAATCGAACTAGCAGGGCCAAATCATAGCATAAATCGCCAAATAGACTTATGTCCCCATTGCCGCGGAGATTGAATAAATTCTTTATCTACATTATCTCACGGAATTGTTCCACAACAAAAATCATAAATTAAATTTAAAAAAATAATTTGCACAGGTGCTAAAGGAATAAATGGAAGCATAATTGAGGCTATAACTACGCTAAAAATGTTTCCAAAGTTTGAGGACACAGTCATTTTTATATATTTATTAATATTGGCATGAGTTTTTCTTCCCTCAACTATCCCTGTAGCCAAAACATTTAAATCTTTTTCAAGAAGAATGATATTAGCTGACTCTT
Organism: Mycoplasma sp. 1890; assembly: GCF_053851615.1. NCBI lineage: Bacteria > Bacillati > Mycoplasmatota > Mollicutes > Mycoplasmatales > Mycoplasmataceae > Mycoplasma > Mycoplasma sp. 1890. The sequence continues at coordinate 10,263 of NZ_JBSQAZ010000002.1, read as the reverse complement.
TTGCAATATCAACTGCTGTATCTACAGATATTGATACGTCAGCAACCTTCATTGCTGGTGCATCATTAATACCATCACCCATGTAGCCAACAACGTGACCATTATTACGCAAAATGGTAATTATTCTAGCTTTTTGATCGGGGCTAAGTTTAGCAAAAATTTGTGTCTTTTCGACTTCGATTGCTAGCTCGACATCACTAAGTTTAGTAATATCTTTTCCTAGCAATATTTTTTCATAAGGAATGCCGACTTTTGAACAAACTGCCTTTGTAACCAGTGGATTATCACCAGTTAGTATTTTTACTTCTACGCCCAAATTATGTAACTTCTTAATAGCATCTTCAGCAGAATCTTTCGGTGGGTCTAAAAATGTTAGATAGCCTATTAAAGTCATATCTTTTTCATCGTTTACACTCAGTTTTCCGACAGCATCAATATTAGACTTTTTGGAAGCGACAGCAACAACTCTCATTCCTTCTTCGCTAAATTCCTCAACCTTATTCAAAACTTTACGGATTACCTTTTTATCAAGAGGAATTACTTTTCCATCTAAATAAATTGTGCTACATACATTAATAATTTCTTCAACAGCTCCTTTAGTAATCAATGTAACCTTATTATTTTTAAGAGACTTTACAAGCACTGACATACGCTTTCTATTGAAATCGAAAGGAACCTCATCAATTTTCAAATAATGCAGTTCAAGATTATCTAATGATTTTTGTTCATCAGCTAAATCAAGGGTACGATTAATAATCGATTTATCTAGTAGGTTTTTTAATCCCGTTTGATAATAAGAATTTAAAAAAGCATACTTTAAAACATGATAATCCTCTTTCCCATTAACATCAAGGTGCCTTTCAAGAATAATTTCATCTTGAGTTATTGTTCCAGTCTTATCAGTACATAAAATATCCATAGCACCAAAATTTTGGATAGAGTTAATATTTTTAACAATAGTTTTTGCCTTCCCCATTGCGATTGAACCTTTTGATAAACAAGCAGTTACAATCATTGGCAACATTTCAGGGATTAATCCGATAGCAATAGATATACCAAATAATAAGGCATTAAATCATGCATTGTTTCCTTCAATCTTTTGATGGGTTAATCCAACAATTAAAAAAATGATAGGAATAACAAAAGCAATGATGCAGGTTAACATTACAGAAATTTTTTTAATACCCTTTTCAAAGTTAGTAGGGACTTGTTTTTCATTTAATTTTGAAGCCACCTTACCAATGACAGTATCATTTCCGACTACTAGCACCAATGCCTTTGCTGAACCAGAAATAATGTTTGAACCCATAAAAGCAAGATTGGGTCTATCTGTCAGATTATCATAATTAGTTTGTGCATCAATAATACTATATTTTTCAATTGCATCGCTTTCGCCAGATAACGAGGATTGCGAAACAAATAAGTCTTTTGCCGCAATAATTCTAACATCACCAGGAATAATATCACCAGCTGCTAAATGGACAATATCACCAACAACTATTTCGTCCATCGGTATTTCCTTTAAAACCCCATCACGCTCAACCAAACAAGTTGTCTCAATAATTTCAATAAGTTTATTGGCACTAGAAGCAGATTTTTGTTCTTGAATAAAGTGAATAATACTGCTGGCAAAAACTATTACCAGAATAATAATGACAGTTATATAATTAACTTCATTATACTTACCACTACTTATTGGCAATATAATATCGACTACAGCAGTAATAATTGTAAGTATAAAAAGAATAATATTAAACAAATTAAAGAAAGAACGGATTAATCTTTTTCCAACAGTGTCAGCCCCTTTTTTGGAAATTTTATTTACACCATATTCATCGCGGTTTTGCTCAACTTGTTTTTCAATCTTGATACCATTTTTAGAAGATTTATATTTTTCAAATAAAAGTTCTACATCACTAATAGATGCTTCAACTAGTCGCTTATTTATCGGATTATTTTTTGCCAAATCTTGCTTAGATAATTTAATATTTTGACTCTCAATATTATTAACCTTTGCTTTCTTCATTATTCACCTCCTTTATATTTAAAATATGTTTAAGGAAGCAGTAATTCTACATAATTAACAAAATGTGCTTAGTGAAAACACAATATTTGCACTACTTCGATCACTACTTTGTACTTCCATTAAGTCACCTTTCCATTTTATATTTACTTAATTTTACATTAAACAACAATTTAAAAAATAAAAAAGTAATAAACATACCTCTTAATATCTAACTTTCATATAACTGTTCTAATTCTTTTTCAGAAAGATTATAAAGGTCTCCGTTTTTAACTATTTGACCATTATTAATAAAAATATATTTAGAAAAATTATTTCTAAGGACATTTAAATCATGAATATTAACTAAAACTGTTGTGTTATATTTCGTGTTGATATTTTTTAAAATTGACATTATATCCTTTGATGTTTTAATATCTAGTGAACTAGTTGGTTCATCAGCTAAAATAATATCAACGTCTCTTAGCAAAATTTTTGCTATTTCAACACGTTGTTTTTGTCCGCCTGATAAATCAGAAATTTTTGTAAAGATCTTATCTAAAATTCCTAAGGAGTCGAGAACATTATAAATTTCTTGTTTTTGTGATTTAGTTATTATTTTTAACAAGGAAAATAATACATTTTTATATTTTGAATAAAAATGCAAAATATTTTCATAAACATTTAACGACTCAATAAGATTTGTTTCTTGCGAAAGATAACCAACTCTCTTTACTATTTTTTTTCATTGTCGTTTTGAAATGTTCTCTATATCATATTCATTAATAAAAAGTTTGCCTTGACTAGTTTTTAGTTGTTTTAGAATGGCATTAAACAATGTAGTTTTTCCTGAACCAGATCTTCCTATAATAGCAATCATTTCACCTTGATTAATTAACAAATTTATATCATTTAATATATTCATCTTTGATCTTGGATATGCGGCATAGTAATGCTCAAATTGAATTTTCTTCATATTTTAATATTATATTGTAATTTTTAATATATTAATATAACGCAATTATGCAAAAAATAAATTTACATCATATTAATATTAACAAATAGGCCTGCCATCATAAATTCTCAATAAATTAAACTTAAAAGACATAAATAAAAAAACTCCCAATTAAAGAGAGATTTCCATGTTTAAACAATAGCTTTAATCATTACTTAAAATCTGGTTCTATACCTAAATTTTTAAGAATTTCAACAACAGTTTCCTTCATTTCCTTTGAAAATGAATCAAATATGGATTGTTCATCGTCTGTTAATCTAATTTTTGGTAAATGACGATAACCATTTCTTCCTAAAATTACAGGTAATCCAAAATAAACACCACTATTTTCATACTCTTGTGGAAGTTTAACTCCTAATGAATAAATTGCTTGACGATCTGTTAAAATTGATTGCGTAATTTCGGCTAGGTTTTCACCAATTCCAAAATTTGTAATTCCTTTTCCAGTAATAATTTCAAATGCTTCATCCTTAACTTTTTGATTTAATTTTTGTAATCATTCTTCCGAAATTGTATTATTTGCTAATCAATCCTTTAATGAACCAAGTCCTATTCTTATTTTTGAAAACGGAATTAAACATCTTGCTCCGTGTTCTCCAATAACGAATCCAGTGATCGATCCTGCCTTAACATTAATTTTTTCAGACAGGAATTTTTTCATTCTAGCGGTTTCAAGAATTGTTCCAGATGATATAACTCTTTCAGGAGCGAATTTTGTGATTTGTTGATATATTGAAGCCATAATATCAACCGGGTTTGAAGCAATAATAGTAATACCATTAAAACCTGATTGCTTTATTTTTGTTCCTATTTCAGCAATTAATTTAGCATTATCTGTTAATAATTCAAGTCGGTCTTTTAAAACTCCATCCTTCGGTTTTACCGATGCAGTAATAACAATGATCTCAGCATCTGCTAAATCTTGATAAGTTCCAGCCACAAATGTTGAACCGCTTTGTAACATCGAACATGCAGCATCATTCAGATCTTTAGCTTGTGCTTTTGCATATTCAACAAAGGCATCAACCAATACATAATCAGCCTCAATCGATTTATTCAATGAAGCATATAAATAGGCCGAACCAACGGCCCCAACGCCAATAATTCCTATTTTAGTCATTTTTTTGTCCCCCCATTAATTCGTTAATTTTTTTAGCCATAACGATATTAAACGTTTTTAATCCAGTTTCTTCAAATGGATCTATCTTCATAAGATGTGCACTCATTATTGATGCACGATGAATAAAGGAAACAATTCAACCCAATGTTTTGTCCTCTAAATCGCTAATAACTATATCTATAAAAGGTATTTGAATACCTAGATAATAATCCTTAGTTGCTTGCAATAATGTCTTATTTACATTGTTAAATGTTTTCTTCATTAAAAAATTAAGTTCATCGCCATCATTGTCATTAACAATAGCTATATTGAAGTCAAACATGGGATTTTGAACCAAAATATGAGTATTAAACATTCTTCTTTGCTTATTATAAAACAAATTAGCAAACGTTTTAGTATCAGAAGGATGAATAAATGTGTTAACCTGTATTCCTTTATAACTCCGATATGAAGACGAAACCAGATACATAGCAAATAAATCATTTAAACATTTATAAATTTTAGATCCCGAAACAATATTCTCAATTGCAAAAATGTCTTTCTCTTCATGATTGCGATCTTGTTTATTAAATATATATCTAACTAGAGCATAACGATATGAACTATTATTTTCTAAATTTGTGTTACTAAAATATTCATTTGCTTCTTTTGCTCCTTCAATATAATCATCAATGTCAATATTAGCACAAGCAAGAGGTAATAAAACTGCTGCTGAATAGTTTAAATATCTTTCAGGGGTATTATCTAATAAAACTAAATGATTATAATTTTTTGTTTGAACAAGATTGAATAATTTTCCATAGTTGTTATTAGTTGTTATAAAAATATAATTGGTTGCATTATTTCTGCCAACCTGTATATTAAGTAATGTAACCAATTCTCTAAAAACAATTAAGCTCTCAATATCCTCTCCATTTTTTGATATAACATTAATTGCAAATGACCTATTTTCTAAATATTGAATTAGGTTTAAGATATCTATTCCTTCATAACTTTCATCAACATACATAATCTCAATTCCACAATTGTTTCTTAAGCGGGAATTCGCTAGGCCTATTATACTCTTTGATTGAATACATATATGTTGTGGAGCAATGACAACAAAGGTTTGAATTTTTTCATCATTAAAAAATTTGACAATTTTTTTTATCTTTGAATAATCACTCCTTTGGATATTTCTATCAATTTCAAAAAAACCAAAATTTTTATATCCTTCAATTTCTTTGGATTTTATTTTATCATTAATATCGTTAATAATATCCTTATATTTACCACTAAATAATTTAGAGTCAATAACCTGGTCAGATAAAAATTCTATCTTACTTCTAATCGCCATAATGTATTCCTTTATTTGTAAAATCAAGCAATTTATCAAACTTAGCGCCATTTTTATCAAGTTTAAAACTAAAAGGATTTCTTAATTCCTTTGGATGAATTTGCTTAAATGAAAAAATAAGTTCACCATTTGCTGCTATATCAATAATTATTAGTTCTTTAATGTCATTAATCTTAAAAAATGAATTCAAATTACTTATATAATAATCACTAACTTCAGAAATGCCTAAATAACCAACATGGTTGGTTTTGGTTATAAGAGTTATAAATTTGCTTGAAATTTTGTAAACCTTTGCCTTTATTATTTGACCAACTGAATAACTCATCTTTTTCCCTTTTAAATGTACTTAGTAGCATATAAATTATATGCTAAATAACAAAAAAATAATTATGATATCCAAAGTATATTTTATATTTTCAAAACAAAATAGCATATCTATAAAACTTACTCTTAAATCCAATATTAATTACAACATAAGTAAAAAGAGATTTTTTCCTTTTTGCAAACTAAAAAGTACTATAATTGAATCATAAATTTATGAACAGGGGTGCCCATTAAGGCTGAGAAATACCCTCGTTAGCTGATCCAGATAATACTGGCGTAGTGAGTTCTTATTTTTTGGTCATCATCCCTTTTTAATTAAATTGAAGGGATTTTTGTTTTATGAAAAATAAAAAAATAGCGTTTATACTAAGCCTAAGCACTCTAATGTCCACATTTGCCTTTATTTCTATTGCGTGCAGTGCAAAGCAGGATGCTAATTTAACATTAAAATTTGTTATAAATGAGCCTTTTTTTGGTAATAAAAAACATCTATTTTTTAGCAAAATTTTATCTGAATTTAAAAAGAAAATAAATAAGGATGCAACAATTAAAGTAAGATACGTTTCAGCAAATAATGATATAGCTAGTATTGTTAGAAAAAAAACAAGCAACGTTGCTATCATTACGACTCCTTTATTTATCAGAAACAATGACCAAAATATTATTCCTATCTTACAAACTATGACTAGGGCATTTAAATTTGATAAAAATTTTAATGATAGCTACTCAGATGGATCAAACACTGACAAATTAAGAATTATTGCTGCTAAATTACAAAAATTGTTTAATAAAAAATCATATACCGCATGAACCGATGAAGAATATAGTTGGAATGGAAATATATACGAATATTTCTATGCAAAAAATAATGAATTAGTTGAATACTATCGTGGCATTATAATGATTCAAGGCACAAATGAAGAAAGAGAACAAATTAAAAAAGCATGAGACAATAAAGATTGAAATACTTTTAGAAATTTTGGTATTGTGACCGGTAAGGAAAGCAGCGGTTCAAAATATATTCTACAAGAAGCATTATTCAAAAAACATTTTAATCTAGAAAACAATAAATTTAATTCTTTTGCTGAAGATAAAATAAAAAATATCGAAAAATATACACAAGGAGAAGCAAAAAATATAGCGAATGGTTCACTTAAAAAATATCATATTGTTTTCGATGAAATGGCCTCGTTTGCCTATCGCAATAATAAAAGGGGCAAGTTCTACACCCCTGATGATGAGAATGTTAAAATTGAGTTTTTAACAGCCACTGATCCACTAAAGTATAATGTTGTAGTGGTTAATAAAGATGATTTCAATACGGAACAAATAAACTATTTAAAAAATATAATAATAGACTTATGAAGAAAGAACGAAGATGATTATGGTCCTACCGTAGGATTTAATGGCTACAAAATAATTAATGATGTTGATAAGGAAGTAATACAACCTTATAATAAAATATTTAGTTAATATGTGATTAAAAAGAAACATTTTTAAAGAACAGTTAAAATTAGGCAATACTATTTTAAAAAACGGACCATATCGGCTAGTTTGAAAAATAGCATTTTTTGTTTTTATTATTTTATTAATTATAGCTTCAATCTATATTGTTAATTTTAGTTTTGCACCATCAGGTATTAACCTCTTTATTAAAAATTTAAGAGATTTTTTTTCTCCAAGTAGTTTTAGCAATATATATAAACAAAATCTCTTTTATATTTCTTTTTTGTTTTTATGAAATAGTATAAAAATAATTTTCCTAAGTACAATTATTGGATTCATGCTCGCATTTCTCACTTCGTATTTTTCTAATATTAAAACCAATAGCAAATATATAGCTATTCCATCTAAAGTTATAGTAATTGCTTTAAGAATTTTTCCAGAATTGTTTTTTGTATATTTATTTAAAATTTCTTTTGATAAAAAACTAGCGATAGCATTAATTTTTTGTTGGTTTACATGACTTTGATTGCATGAGTATTTTTCACAAATAATTGAGAATGCTAATTTTAGTATTTTTTATCATTTGGTAAAATCACAGCACTCAAGACAAAAGGCTTTTTGAACAGAAATATGACCTCAACTTAGAAAAAAATTCATAAGTTACTTCATCTATGCATTTGAAACAAATTTACGTTGGTCAGCAATACTAGCTAATATTGGTTTTTTAGGGATAGGAATTTTAATAAATCCTCAAATTCAGCCAATAAATTATACAGAACTAATAATACCTTTGTTAATACTAGTTTCCTTCTTGTTTTTAGTGGAAATTATTAGTGAAAATATAAACAAATTTCTATTTGAATCTCGAAAACAAGATAATATCAATTTTAAGAAATATCAAACTAATAATATAATCAAAAAAACTTTTATTTCACTATTTATTTTACTTACCTTTGTGCTAATTTGCATAGCTATAAAAGATTTAGCTTATGAAAAATTTTATGAGACCGAAGCTACTAGCTTTTTAAATAATATGTTTAAGGGGAGTTGAAAAGATATAATTTTTAGCTTCAGCGAAGATGGAATTTTTTGGATTATCATTCAATTTGCATCACTTGTATTCTTAACCTTCATTTTAACATATTTTATTTCATATTTTAGAATGCTATTAATGTCTAAATCAATAGTAGGAAAACATTTAAGTATCTTTTATAAGTATTTAAATATATTAATAAGAGCAATACCTGCTGTTATTATATTTCTAATGCTTTCAAATCTTTTTGAAGAATTGTCAGCATCATTTGTTTTTGCTTTTGGTATCCATAGTGCATCTTCAATATCAAGAAACTTATATCAGACAATTAATAACATTAGTATAGAAAAAATAAAAGAATTAAAAAAACTAGGCTTCTCTAATTTTTTGATATATAGAAATTTTATTCGCCCAAAAATTAGACTAGATTTCATTAGCTTTGCAAGCCTAGAACTAGAAAAAATAGCTAGAAATTTTATAATTTATGGTTCTTTGTCTTCTTCATTATTAGGCCAAAAAACAAATCTAACAAGAGCAAAAGATATAGCTGATGTTTCGCCTTATTTGTGAATAGGTTTTATTATCATTGCGCTAATCAGTTTCACTTCATATTTCATAAGATTTAGTATTAAACAAAGAAATTAAAATAAAAGACAGATAATCTGTCTTTTATTTGTTTATGTCAGTCACCTGAAATGGTACGCCCTAGAGGATTCGAACCTCTGACCCAATGGTTAAAAGCCATTTGCTCTACCTTCTGAGCTAAGGGCGCTTCTGGTGCCCAGAACTGGACTTGAACCAGCACGGCCATTACAGCCAACGGATTTTAAGTCCGTAGCGTCTACCATTCCGCCACCTGGGCATTAATTGATTAATGCTTAAATATTATAATATATTTTTTAAAAAATAAAAAAAATTAATTTTATTACCATTAATTATGTGGATTCTCAATTATTTTGCTACATTGCAATTCTCAATTATTTTGCAACATCCTATAGTTTAAAATAATTATAAGAGGTAATGTGAAATATAAAAAAATAGAAATCCGGAATTTAACAGATTTTGAGAAAAAAAGAAAAGGTATTTATATCGATATAACTAATGAAAAAAATAAAAATAAACTAAATTGCCATAAAACACGAAGTTAGCCGTTTTACAGTTTTTAAAATTAAAAATCTATAAATTTTGACGGGACATTTAATGTCTCGCACAAAAAAGGGAAATAAATATAGACAAAAATTTAGTGCTGATCTTGTAGATTATGAAATTGAAAAAATCAGAGATTTTAGTTCTTTTATTTTTGATCAACCTAGAGATAGAACTAGAAATGTTACTATGGCAATTTATTATAGAACAAAGAGTTCAATAATGTCTTTAAAAACTCTTTACAGACGCACCTTAAAAAAGGGGGGGTATGCAACAGAGCACTTGCACAAGGCGACTAGAAAAGAAGCTAAAAGAAACACAAAAAATATTTTAAATAACGCAAGTTTTAGAAACAATATTTTATTATGCAATAAATAGCAGATTAGAGAATCTTAAAACAATAGAAAAAATGCAGTAATAAAAAATACCTGGAAAAATCTTTCTCCAGGTATGATCGTGGGATCGATGCTACGCCAGACACAATGGGATTGGGTGAAACTTTTCATACTTACCACGCTATTGATCCTGCCACTAGTAGGCTTTTAGCAGTCCGTGTGTCTAAAGAGGAAACCGATATTGGTTATATGAATCTGCTTGAAAAACTTTTTAGAACACATGGAATTCCGCAGATTATAAGGACCGATAAGAGAACAATTTTTTGAAAAAAGAGTTTTCATGTACACCTATTACTGAGTATTTGCAATCCTTAGGCTTTAAAGTTCAAACTTCTAGTGTTTTGCAATTTAAGTCTTTTGTTGAAAGGTCTTTTAAAACTGCTCAATTAAATTATCCCATATGCTTTAAAATAAAGAATATAAAACATTGAACAGAAATTAGTAAA